>CANQIC010000004.1 GCA_947623865.1 uncultured Clostridia bacterium
AAAATTTAGCCCTAAAAAACTAAATTTTTAGGGCTAATGTTTAAAAAATTTTGGGACATTTTCAAATTTCATTGACATAATTAATTAAAGATATGTCATGGTGATTGTTTCTAAAGTGTATTAATGCTTTCCATTAAATTTTTATATTTAACATAAAATAGTTTTTTGTCTTTATATGTTAGCGAATTTTGTAATTCTTTTATTAACACATATGTTCTATTTACCTTATATTCTTTATCCTTTATATATTCCATATCATTTATTATGCTATTAAACGTTTTTTCGCATTCAGACATATTTGTTTCAATACTCGTCCAGTCATCTTTTTCTACAAAAGAATATGCATTTATTATATATGATTTTACTTGTTTTATATTTTGATTGCTATTTGTTGCAGATATTTCTCTTTCAAATTTTGGAATAAATGAATATAGTTTTGCAATATTCGTTAATGCATCAACTTTATTTTCATCTTTTATACTTAAAATACAATCATCTAATGTGTTGCTGAAACTAAGCACATCATTATTGTCTGCATTTAAACTTGATAAATCCAATAATACTATACCCCATGCTTCATTTATTGTTTCAATTTCATTTTTTATTGAGCCCCAATCTATGTCATTTTCATCTGACTCTAAAACAGTTTCTGGCTCTATTTTTGTTGTTGTTATATTACTTTTTTCTGTTTCACTATCTGATTGACTTTGACTACTAGATTTTTCTTGTTGCTCTCCAGATTCTCCTCCTTGTGAAGAAGCTTCTCCCCCACTACTCTCTCCACCTGAAGATCCACTTGAACTTTCTTCTTCTAAACTTACTTCCTCTGATGTAATTGTATAATTTTGTAAAGATATATTATTCAATTTATTTGATATACTAATCATTTGAGTATCTAAATAATCTAATTCTTGAACTATTTTTGATTTTGTATCTTCATTTGTAGTTTCATTGTTATTACATCCTGTTAATGAAACTATAAATATCATAATTATAAATAAAATAGGAAAAATAACTTTATTTTTTCTCATTATTATCACCTTGGAATATTATTTCCAATATTTTAACATTTATTCTATTGAATAACATTATAAATTATTGAAATACTATTTATAACTAGACGGAGGTTTTATAGTGAGTGTTATTGTTAATTTATACAGTAAAAAGAAAAACGAGATTTTTAGATTTTTAAATAGTTATACTAATCAAGAGGATTTAGAAAATAGAGATTTATTAGAATGGAAAAAGGAATTTAGAAATCCTATTGAGATAGCTGATATTATTGGTGTATTTATAGATAATAATGAAAAGTACGACATTAATATGTGGATTAGTCTAGATAAGGATTTTTTTATAAACGTAACAGATAATAACGCAGACCAAATAATAAGATACCTCTTTGAGAGGTATCCATATTAGTCTTGATTGTTTTTTTGCTCTAATTCTTCTTTTATAATTTTTGCTTCTTTTTCATTTTTTGGAGAAATATCTGCTTGTTCTAATTTTTCTTCTGCTTTTTCTAAAACTGTTTTCTCTTCAGTTTGTTTTTCTCCACATTTAGGACAAAATTTATCATCATTATTTATTTCAGCAAAACATTTTTTACACATTTTCTTATTATTTAGTACTAATATTTCTT
Source organism: uncultured Clostridia bacterium (assembly GCA_947623865.1). Lineage (GTDB taxonomy): Bacteria > Bacillota > Clostridia > TANB77 > CAG-508 > CAG-452. The sequence continues at coordinate 1,640 of CANQIC010000004.1, forward strand.
TTCTTGCATCTTCTATTTCTTTAGAAAACTTATCTATTTTAGAAAAATCATCTTTTATAAATTCATTTATATCTATATCTTCTTCTCTTACATGATTCTCGTAATTTTTTCTTCCTATTTCCATATATAAATCTTTTATTTTTTGCTTGTTTTCTGTGATTTTCATTTTCAATTTTGCTTCTCTTGCTATTTTAGTTGTTGCTTCTGTTGTTTTTTTCCCTAGGTTGTTGAAAAAACCCATTTTTATCCTCCTTCAAAAACTTGAAAATCCTCGTTTTACATTGTAATGTATAAGATATGTATAACAATTAAACTTTGTTTAGACTAAAAGCTAATCTTATTTCACTTTTAATTCTTTATTCTCTTTTATTTTAACCACTTTTACATAATTTTATTCTAATCTTCTTGTTTTCCATTTCTTGTCATTAATTGAAAAACAGCCTCTCTAGGATCTAAATTATTGTATAAAATATTATAAATACTATTAACTATTGGCATTTCTACGTTATATTTTTTTGAAAGCTCATAAGCAATTTCTATATTATCTATTGCTTCAATTGTCATTCCAATTTCTTCTTTTGCTTCTTCTATAGTTTTACCTTGTCCAATTAAAATTCCTGCTCTTCTATTTCTACTATGGTTACTTAGACATGTAACAATTAAATCTCCAAGTCCTGTTAATCCATATATAGTTTTTGGATTTCCTCCCATTTTAACACTTAATTTTGCCATCTCTGAAAGGCCTCTAGTTAAAAGTGCTGCAAATGTATTATCTCCTAATTCTAAACCTGTAATTGTTCCTGCACAGAAAGCAATTATATTTTTTAGAGCACCACCAAGTTCTGCTCCTTTTATATCATTTGATGTATATATTCTTAATACTTCATTCATAAATACATTTTGAACATTATCTAAAACTTCTTGATGTTTTGATGCTATTACTAATGCTGTTGGAACTCCCATGGATACTTCTTCTGCATGACTTGGTCCCGATAATCCACCTATCTTTGAATTAGGTAGTTCTTCTTCTACTACTTGGTTTAATGTATACAAAGTTTCTTTTTCGAATCCCTTTGAACAAATTATAATTTGTTGATTTGTAACATATTTTTTAAATTTGCATACTGTTTCTCTTACAGCTTTTGAAGGTGTTACAATTAATATCATTTCTGTTCCTTCTATTGCACTTTTAAAATCTGTTTTACAATTTATATTACTTGGTATATATACATCAGGTAAAAACATACATTTTCTCTCATTATTAATCATATCCGCTTCTTCTTGTTTATATGACCAGATTTTAATATTATTTCCTAATTTTGCTAAATGTATTCCTAATGCTACTCCCCAGCTTCCACTTCCTATTATAGATATATTTTTATTCATTTATTTTTCCTTTCTATAACAATCTAACACCTTATTTGGATGAGGGACAAGCCTCAGTCATAGGTATTTCTCATAGATTGAGGCATTTCCCTCGTTTCAATGGCATTCCTCATAGATCGAGGTATGTCTTTATAAGGTTTGAGGGACACACCTCGTTCACAGGCATTCCTCATAGATCGAGGTATGTCCCTCGTTTTTAGTTCTTAAAACTTAATTTATTTTCTGTACCATTTTTTATTCTTTTTAAGTTTTCTCTATGATTAAATATTACTAATAATGCAATAAGTATGCTCATAGCTATAGATGCAAATTTAATGTCTTCTACCATAAATATTGTAAGTATTGGATATAATATTGCTGATAAAATTGATCCAACCGATACCATTCTTGTAAATACTATAATTATTAATGCAAATATTAAGCATATTAAACCAATTTTTGAGTTTAATGTTATCAATACTCCTAATGCTGTTGCAACACCTTTTCCCCCTCTAAACTCAAAAAATATTGGAAAAGTATGACCAAGTATTGCAAAAAAGCCTGCTAGATATTTTAATATATCCACATCTATATCTGTCCATATCTTACCTGCTATCATAGCAACCACAATAGCTATAACACCCTTTAATATATCACATATCAATGCAAATAGTGCAACTTTCGTTCCTACAGTTCTTAATACATTTGTAGCTCCTGCATTTTTGCTTCCTTTATCTCTTACATCAAATCCTGCAAATTTTCTACTAAGTATTACTGAAAAGCTTATGCTACCTATAAAATATGCAATTACCGAAACTAATATGTATATTGCCATAATTGTCATCTCCTTTTAATTTTTTACAATATTTGAGGAACAAATCTCGTTCTATGTTTCTCCTTTTTCTCTTGATATAACTCTTATTGGAGTTCCCTCTAATCCAAAATTTGTTCTTATTTGATTTACTAAATATCTTTCATATGAAAAATGAAATAGTGATTTGTTATTTACAAATATTACAAAAGTAGGTGGCTTTGTCGAAGCCTGAGTTGCATACAATATTTTTAATCTTCTTCCCTTATCTGTAGGTGGTTGTACTACGGCTATTGCTTCATTTATAACTTGATTGAGCATTGATGTTGAAACTCTCATAGAATTATTTGCTGCCACTTTATTTATTAGTTCAAATAACTTATCTACTCTTTGTCCTGTTTTTGCTGATATAAATAACATTGGTGCGTAGGTCAAATATCCTAATTTATTGTATACTTCTTTTTTATAATTTTCTAATGTACCAGTTGTTTTTTCTATCTCATCCCATTTATTTATTACTATTATAATTCCTTTACCCGCCTCATGAGCTTCTCCTGCAATTTTAGTATCTTGTTCAGTAACTCCGCTCTGTTGCATCTACAAGCATTAGACACACATCTGCTCTTTCAATCGCAAGTAATGATCTCATTATACTAAATTTTTCTATTGATTCTGAGACTTTATTCTTCTTTCTAATTCCTGCTGTATCTATAAAATTGTATTTACCCTTATCATTTTCAAAATATGAATCTATTGCATCACGAGTAGTTCCTGCAATATTACTTACTATTACTCTATCTTCACCTAATATTTTATTTACTAATGAAGATTTTCCTACATTTGGTTTCCCTATTACTGCGACATTTATTATTCCATCATCTTCTTCATTATCATTTTTTGGAGGAAATTCTTCATATATTGCATCAAGTACATCTCCTATGCCTAAAGCATTTGTAGATGATACTGGATATGGATCTCCAAGTCCTAAATTATAAAATTCATAAATATCATCACTTGTTTTCCCAAAATTATCAGCTTTATTACATACTAATACTACTTTCTTTTTTGACTTTCTAATCATTAGGGCAATTTCTTCATCTGCTGCTGTTATTCCCTGCTTTATATCTGTTAAAAATATTATTACATCAGCTATATTTATTGCAATATTTGCCTGTGTTTTCATTTGAGATAAAATTACATCATTTGACTCAGGTTCAATTCCTCCTGTATCTATTAGTGTGAAATTTCTTCCTCTCCAATTTGCTTCTCCATAAACTCTATCCCTAGTTACACCTGGTAAATCTTCTACAATAGATAACCTTTTTCCAATTATATAATTAAAGAATGTTGATTTTCCTACATTCGGTTTCCCAATTATTGCAACTATTGGCTTTGCCATTATTTTCACCCTTCTCTTTTGCCTAACATTTTATATCATATGCATAATTTAGTCAAGATTTCAAATATCAAGTTTCGCCTTTTTTAAACTTTTTTTTAAAGTCTAAATTTAGTCCATCCAAAAAAAGAAAAAAAAGAGAGAATATAAAAAAAATGCCCTAAATTTTAGGCATCTTTTTTTGCTATTATTTCTTTTCCATCATAATATCCACAATTATCACATACTCTGTGTGGTAATACTGGTTCACCACAATGTTTACATGTTGATACATTTGGTGTTTTTAATTTCCATGTTGATCTTTTTAAATGTGTTCTTTGTTTTGACCATCTTCTTTTTGGTTGTGCCATTTTCTATTCCCTCCTTGCTAATCAAAGATATCTATGTATCTATCCTATTATTTTTTTTGAACTATAATAGTATACCTTTTTATTATTAATTTGTCAATATTTAAAGTTAAATTTACTAAATATTTCTTTGCTTTAAGGCTTCATATATAATAATTCCAGCAGATACAGATGCATTAAGCGATGTTATTTTTCCTTTCATTGGAATTTTTACTAGAAAATCACAGTTATCTTTTACTAATCTACTCATTCCAAAACCTTCACTACCTATAACTATAGCAATTGGACCTTTTAAATTTTGATTATAGTAATATTCTTTTGCTGCTCCATCTGTTCCGCAAATCCATAATCCTTTTTCTTTTAAATACTTTATTGTTTCATTTATATTATTCACTCTTGCAATTTTAACATGCTCTACTGCTCCTGCAGATGCTTTTGAAACTGTAGCGTTTACTCCGGCAAGCTCTTCTTTTTGGAATTATAACTCCATGAACTCCTGCTGTTTCGGCAGTTCTTATAATTGAACCTAAATTATGTGGGTCTTCTATTCCATCTAATATTAGTATAAATGGGTCCTCTTTTTTTGTTTTTGCTTCTTCCAATATATCTTCTACATCTACATAGTTAAAAGGAGGAACTATTGCTATTACTCCTTGATGATTATTAGTTTCAGATATTGCATTTAGCTTTGCCCTTTCAACTTCTGCAATAACTATTTTTCTTTGTTTCGCAATTGCTATTATTTTATTAATGGAACCATGTCTTTCTCCTTTTGCGATTAGTATTTTATTTATATCCCTTTCTGATTCTAGTAATTCTAAAACACTATTTCGTCCTTCTATCTGGTCAGACAAGCCTTGCTTGTCTGTATGCTTCACTCTTAATTCTTCACTTTTCATTATTCACTAGCCACCTTCATTAATACATTCTCAATTTTACCTTTATGACATTCACTTTTATTTAATACACATCAAAAGTCTTTTATTTATCTCATTTTTCAAAATCATCTTCTATATCTATCTCTTCATATTTCTTTTTGTTTTCTAATTCTAATTCTTTGTAATATTGAATTGTTTTTAATATTGCGTATTTAGTAGGAAGTGGTGAATGCAAATTCTCTAAATCTAATTTGTCCAAGTCAAACCATTGCATATGTTCTATATTTTCTTGTTCATCTAATTCTTGGTTACCATATAACTTATTTAAATCAATTTCACATAAGTAAAAGTCAGAAAGTTCCTGTGTTGCTAAAGAAAGTATTATTGGTCCACCTAAATGTTTTAAATTTTCTTTATTTATCTCATATCCTGTTTCTTCCCTTGCTTCTCTTACGGCTGATTCTCTAAAATCCTCTCCATTTTCTACCATTCCTGCTGATACTTCATATAAATATTCATCAAAATTTTTATCTGAAATAAAAGGGGATCTTTGCTGCTTAGAAAGGCCAATCTGTATATGCCCATCATTATCTTTTCTTGTTAAAATACATTGAACTGAATCTTTAGATGTTGCATATGTATCATACACTTTTTCTCCATTTTCTCCATATATTATAATATCTTCAATTCCAAATCTATATTTATTTGGTGATATTTCTTTAGTTTTATAGTTTTCTTGTTTATTAATATTTTTTATACTAAATTCAAAAGGTGCTTTTATAGCTGCTTTATCAATATCTTCTTTATACATCAAATTTAATAGTTCTAGTGCATAAATTGTTTGAAGTGAAGAAAATGGTTTTTCCTTATTTTTATTTATATAGTCTGGCAAAGTGGATATTGGAAACCAATTTAAATTTGAATTTTCATCATAATGTACAGCTACAACTTTAAATGTAGCTAATTGATTAGTAAATGATTGTGACACAGGAGTTTGTATATCTTGTAATTTTCTATTTGCAAAATAATTTTCTCCATATATTTGCATACATTGTTCATCAAGTATATTTTCTATTTCTTCTTCACTTAAATCTGTTCCATCCATTATGCTAAATATAGGTACTTCCAATAAAATTCCATTGTATTGATTATTTTTCATTGTTGCAGGATTTTGATTATAACATAATGCATATTCAAATTCTCCAGTCTTTTCATTTCTTCTTACCATTGGAGCAACAATAATATTATCTAAATCAATATAATTTTGTGTCTGCCATTTTTTCGCCTTTGGATTGTAATAAGTAATAGCATTTCGTTTAGAAGGTGTATTAGCAAAATTCTCTTTTCTTCCATTTAAGTCTGTCACATAATTTTCTTCTACTTTATATTTACCTATTTTACTACTATCTACCACACATTCTTCTCCACTATCTAACTGAACTCTATATTTTACCAGATTATTATCCAATATTTCTTCTAAAACTACTCCTGTCTTCATTTCATCTTTCATTTTTACAAATACATGATTTTCCATTAATTACTCTCCTTATCATAGCTTTTAAAATTTTTTTACATTTAAAACTCATCCACAATAATCCATTACTCCTCATCCAATTTTAATACACTTAAAAATGCTTCTTGTGGTATTTCTACGTTTCCTATTTGTCTCATTTTTTTCTTACCTTTTTTCTGTTTTTCAAGTAATTTTTTCTTTCTAGTAATATCTCCTCCATAACATTTAGCAAGAACATCTTTTCTCATCGCAGATATTGTTTCTCTTGCTATTATTTTTCCACCTACTACTGCTTGAATCGGTATTTCAAATAATTGTCTTGGAATAACAGTTTTTAATTTTTCTGCCATTTTTCTACCTCTTGTATATGCTGTATCCTTATGAACTATAAATGATAAAGCATCTACTGGTTCGTTGTTTATATGTATATCTAATTTTACAAGTTCAGATTTTCTATATTCTTTAAATTCATAATCAAATGAGGCATATCCTTTTGTTTTTGATTTTAAAGTATCAAAGAAGTCGTATATTATTTCATTTAGTGGAAGTTCATATTCTAGCGTTACTCGAGTTGCATCTAAATATTTCATATCAAGGTATATGCCTCTTCTTTCTTGGCATATTTCCATTACATTACCTACAAATTCTTTTGGTAACATTATTTCTGCTTTTACTATTGGTTCTTCTATATAACTAATTTCTTGCATAGGTGGCAAATCAACTGGATTGTATAACTCAATTACTTCTCCTGTTTGTTTATATACTTTATATATAACTGATGGGGCTGTTGTAATTAAATTTAAGTCAAACTCTCTTTCTAATCTTTCTTGTACTATTTCTAAATGTAATAATCCTAAAAATCCACATCTGAATCCGAATCCCAATGCAATAGATGTTTCTGGCTCGTATTCTAATGCAGTATCGTTTAATTTTAATTTTTCTAATGCTGTTTTTAAATTCTCGTAATCTCCACCATCTAATGGGTACATTCCACAATACACCATAGAATTTGCCTTTTTATATCCTGGAAGAGGTTCTTTTGCTGGATTGATTACTGTTGTTATTGTATCTCCAACATGTAAATCTGATACATTTTTTACACTAGCTGCAATGTATCCGCACTTCTCCTGCCGAAAGTTTATCTGATGGAGCAGTAGTTCCAGGTTCTAAATATCCAAGTTCTGTAACTACAAATTTTTTATTTGTAGCCATAAATAAGATTTCATCACCTACTTTAACTGTTCCTTCTACAACTCTTATATAACTTAATGCTCCTTTATAATTATCATAGAAAGAATCAAATATTAAGCATTTTAAAGGTTTAGTTTCATCTCCTACTGGTGGATTAAAGTCTGTAACTATTCTTTCTAATACTTCTTCTATATTTAAACCTGTCTTTGCAGATATACATGGTGCATCCATCGCTGGTATTCCTATTATATCTTCTATTTCTTGTTTTACCTCATCTGGTCTTGCATTTGGAAGATCTACTTTATTTATAACTGGTAAAATCTCTAAGTTATTATCAAGTGCTAAATATACATTTGCAAGTGTTTGTGCTTCTACTCCTTGGCTTGCATCTACTACTAAAATTGCACCTTCACATGCAGCTAAACTTTTAGAAACTTCGTAGTTAAAATCTACATGACCTGGCGTATCTATTAAATTAAGTATATATTCATTTCCATCTTTAGCTTTATATAACATCCTTACAGCTTGTGCCTTTATTGTAATTCCACGTTCTTTTTCTAAATCCATATTATCTAATACTTGACTTTCCATTTCTCTTGAAGAAAGAAGTCCTGTTTTTTCTATCAATCTATCTGCTAAAGTGGACTTTCCGTGGTCAATATGTGCTATAATACTAAAATTTCTAATGTATTTTTGTTTATCTTGCATAAATTCCTCCGTTACTCACAATATTTTTTATATTTTCCTTTTAAAATTTCTTTTTTCAATACAGCATCTATTCCTTTTTTGCTTATTTCTTCATAAACATCTTCAAAAAAAGCTATCATTTTAGGATGAAATACATCTTTATTTTTTACATTTCTCCAGTAATCTAATGGATACTCTTGTTTAAAGTCTTTTCCTTTATATACCATTCCTGCAGCTAAGTTATCGCATAACATTTCTACTGTATATTTATATGGTATAACCGGTGCTTTTACAGGTGCATTAAAATCATACCAGTATTCTTCATGATGCTTATTTCTGCCTTTATGATGAAGCCATGCCAATGAATACTGTCTTTCCTTTCTTGCTACCTGTATTGGACTTTTATATCCTACATAGTATTTTGCACTTTCTATAAATTCCGTTGGACTGTACTTAGATAAATCGTGAACTAGTCCTCTCCATATTAAACCTACTCTTGCACAAAGTTTAAATACTATCCATTTATGTTTTGTTATTAGTTTAAAATGTAACCAAATTTTTTTGAGCATATTTCCTCCCTACAATATTTATCTATATTCTTATTACTATAATTTCAATAGCCAAACATTTCTTAAATATTCTTTATATATAGTTGTTTTTACTAATTCAGCTCCCATATTCTTAATAGCACCATTAGACTGTATATTCTCTGGATGAGCTAAAATGATTACATATTCATAATTTAATTTTTTGGACTCTTCTATTAATCTTGCTTGTAGATGTTTCATTATTCCTTGGTTTCTATATTCGCTTAATACTATATATTTTCCAAATCTTGTTACTTTATTATTTTCTAAATTAAGCTCTTTTTTTATATGGTCATTTTTTAATTCCTCTAAACTCATTCTTGCAATTCCTATTAGTTTTCCATCATCATAAGCTCCATATATTATGCTTTTACTATCATTAAACATATCATCATATTCATTATTTGTAATTGGTATGAAAAATTCTTTACGCTCTAATCCATTTATAACTTTTTCTGCTAATTGTTCTACTTCTTCTCTCTGATTTTTTCCTATTTTTTTATATTCTATCATAAAGTTAATCCTTCTTTTCTTATAATAATAAACCTATACAATTACTGCAATTATTGTATAGATTAAAACTCTAATTAATCCATTTGTTAATAAATTATCTATTGTAAATGGAATACCTACTTTATTTATTTTATCATATTCTTTAAGTAATGTTTCTTTTTCTTCTTCACAACATAGATTTTTCTTTTCCATATATTCTTTTGCTAAAAACTTCGCCCTTGTCATTGCATCTATTTCTAAAAAACTTCTAACAGCAAATTGAATTAGAGTAAATAACATTAATATTGCTATTTGCAAAATTTGATTGTTCACTACTTTAAATAAGGTTAATATAGTAATTACTAAGAAATATATCATATTTATATTAGAAAATATAAAGTTAAATAAAAGCAGTATTCTGTCTTGACATGAATGTAAACATTCATGTGCAATTGTTTGAATTCTTGCATAATTATTTTTCATATCAGCAATTGAAATTTTATTAGTAATTGCTATGTATAAACTTGTCTCAGTATTTTTTGCTTCTTCTATTTTTACTCCTTCATTTCCAAGCATTTGAAGCATTTCTTTTGCAACTTCAATATTTTCTGGAAATTTATCAGTTATTTTTTCTGCTTCCTTATTTTGTCTTAAATATTTTGCTTTATTTAAATTTATTTTAAATACAAATTTAAACAAAACTATTGTTAAAATTAAAAGAACAATATAAATAATCTCTACCATAATACTTACCTCTTTTGTATTATTAATAACTAATAAAAAGTATAGCATAATTGTCAATTTTTGTATATATTTTTTAAATTACATTTTTAAAATTTTGCTTTTTATGAAATATTAGTTGAATTTCAACGCTTTGATTATTTATTATGTTTAAAAATAGGGCGTTTAAAACACGCCCTATAAATTATATTCAATTCATCATTATAGTAAATCCTTTACTGATTCACTTATAATTTTATTTACATCTGCAAGCATAATATTAAATCTTACCTCGATATCAAAATACTCTTTTATTTTTGGTTCTTTCATAAGTATTTCATACATTTCTTGCAATTTCTTCTTTTTTTCCTCGTCTTGCTTATCTCCTTGAAATGAAATAACCTGTACTTCATATCTTATTTTTTCAAATTCATCTATTTTTGTTTTCATCTCAGGAATTGCCTCTATTTCTTCTTTTGCCTTTTTATATTCTTTATATTCTTTACTCTCTTGTATTGCTTTTGCTAAATTGTTAGCTTCATCATATACGTACATTCTATCTTCTCCTTTTTATTTTATTTAAAACGAAGCAAAAGTAGTGGATTGTACATTTTAATGAATGAGTAAAACCGGAGGTATACTTTTGTACATTGAGGATTTTACGATTGAATTAAAATGTGCAGGATACTGCTTTTCATTCGTTTTTCTAAGCATAGGCTTGACGTTTTTTATTAAATGAAATTAAATTTGTAATTTCTGTTTCCGCATTTTTTATTTTCTTTGATTTTCTTGCTTTCTCTTGAGCAATTTGATTTGCTTGTTTTTCTGCCATTGTTTGACATATTGCTTTTTGATATATAAAATGTGTATCTTGTGCTATTTTTGTCCAGTTATATTCATTCTTTACTTTTGCTCTTGCTTTTTTTACAATGTTATCACATAACTGATGATCAAATAGAAGTGCTAAAATTGAATCTGCAAGTGAATTAGGATTTCCTGCATAAGATTTCATTCCATCTACACCATGTTCTACTATTTCATTTAATCCACCTACATCAGATACTACAGTTGGAATACCTGCAAGCATTGCTTCTAATGCTACTATTCCAAAAGGTTCATATGTACTTGGAAATACTGATATATCTGCACATTTATACATTTTAGCTACTTGTTTTGCATTTAAGTATCCTGTAAAATATACTTTCTGACTTAGTCCCATTGACTCTACTTGTGCCTTTAATTCATCTATCATTCCACCTTTTCCTGCTATTACAAGTTTAACATCATGATAGTTGTCTAGTATTTTAGGCATTGCTGATATTAAATGTTGAACACCTTTTTCATATACTAGTCTACCCATAAATAGAATTATTTTTTCATTATCAGAAGCATATTGTCTTCTAAAGTTATAATCTTTTTCTACTCCACTATATGAAGTAGTATTTATTCCATTTGCTATCACATTTATTTTCTCATATGGAAGTCCAAATAATCTTTGCAAATCATTTTTCATAAATTTACTATTTACTATTACTTCTGAAGATTCATATGTAAGCATCCATTCGGTATCATTTATATATCTTTGTACTTCATCATGAATTCCCCCATTACGGCCACTTTCAGTAGCATGTATTGTACTAACAAGTGGTATATTATATGAATTTTTTAAAGTTTTTGCACTATATGCAACTAACCAATCATGTGCATGAATAACATCAAATTTTTCTCCACTTGCTATTAATTCATTTGCTTTTGCTATCATATTAAAATTAAGTTGCATTATCCAATCTACGAAATTATTTGGATTAATCATATAATTATCTACTCTATATACATGAACTCCTTTATCATTTTCATAATAAGGAACATTTCCCTCTTTATATGTAATTACATACACATCATGTCCATCTTTTATTAATCTTTTTGATAAATCATGTACTACTCTAGCGATGCCTCCAACTATTCTTGGTGGATATTCCCATGTGAGCATAAGTATTTTCATAGGTTTACTTCCCCCTTCATTTTTTCATTAGTTTAATTAATTTTATTAATTACATTGTATAAGAAAATGTGATAAAAGTAAACAGATATTTACAATATTTTCAAAAAATTTGCTTTTCTTGTTTTTTACTATTGAATTTATTTGTTTTTTGATATACTATATATACGAATATTTTTACTAAGGAGGAAATTTTTAATGTCAAAAACTACAAAAGAATCATCTGAGAAAAAAAATAAAAAATTAGATTCAAACACTACTTCTGGGCTTAAGAAGAATTCTTCTAAAACAGTAGCTGTAAAATCAAAATCTACTTCTAAGTCTTCATCTAAAAAAATATCTTCTACTAATAAAAAATCTAAAACTACTGTTTCTAAAAAAATTACCTCTAATAAAAAAACTCCTAGTAAAAAGCAAACAAAAACAGTAACAAAATCAAAACAAAATAAAAAATCTTCAATTGATATTTTAGAATATTATGATTTGCCATATAGATATAATCAAACTATTGTTAAGATACTTGCACAAACTCCAAAAACACTATTTGTTTATTGGGATATTTCAGATAGTGATAGAGAAAATTATATAAAACAATATGGAAATGATTTTTTTGAAAAAACTAAACCTGTATTAATAATTCACAATGAAACTATGAATTATACTTTTGAAATTGAAATAAATGATTTTGCAAATTGTTGGTATTTTAACATAAATGATGAAAAATGTGAATACTCTGTTGAACTTGGAAGAATACCAAAAGAAGATAATAATTATACTAAAGTTCTCAATAATTATTTATATATAACTTCATCAAATAAAATAGAATCGCCAAACGGACATATTTTATTTGAAAAAAAACAAAATATTGTATTCTTCAGAAACACAAAAACTAATGAAACATTTCCAAAAAATATCGCAAATCTTGAATTTATGAAATATTTTGGAAAAATATATAACATATATGATATTTATAAAAAAATATATAAAGAAGATGAAATATTAAATATTAATAATCCTACATCTACTTTTAAGTAAAGGAGTAAATAATGAATGCTGAAAAAGGATATGTAAGTTTCATATTACATGCACATTTGCCTTTCATACATCATCCAGAAAGTGAAGATTATTTGGAAGAGGAATGGCTTTTTGAAGCTATTTCTGAAACATATATACCATTATTATTAAATTTTAAAAAATTAGAGGAAGAGAAAGTTCAGTTCAGACTTACTATGTCTATCACTCCTCCTCTTCTTTCTATGCTCGACAATAAATTGTTACAAAGAAGGTATATTAAATATTTAAAAAAACATATAGAACTTTGTAAAAAAGAAGTTGTAAGAACAGCAAATGACCAAAGATTAAATGAACTATCTCATTATTATTTAAATAGATACTCAAATGATTTATATGTTTTTAAAGATTTATATAATTGTAATTTAATTGATGCTTTTAAATATTTTCAAGACATTGGTGTTTTGGAGATAATTACTTGTGGTGCAACACATGGATATTTTCCTATTTTATATGTTAATGAAAAAACTGTTAAAGCTCAGATTGCCGTTGGAGTTCAAGTGTATGAAAAATATTTTGGTAAAAAACCTCGTGGAATATGGCTACCTGAATGTGGATATGTACCAGAAGCAGATAAATATCTAAAAGAATTTGGTATTGAATACATTATAACAGAATCACATGGAATACTTTATGCAGACCCTACTCCTATTTATGGTACTTTTGCTCCAATAGTTTCACCTGAGGGTGTAGTTAGTTTTGGTCGTGATATTGAAAGTTCAAGACAAGTTTGGAGTTCTATATCACGGTTATCCTGGAGATTATAATTATAGAGAATTTTATCGTGATATTGGTTATGATGCAGATTATGACTATATAAAACCATATATAGCAAAAAACGGAGCACGTGTAAATACTGGTATTAAGTATTACCGAATTACAGGAAAAACTGAATTTAAAGATTATTATAATATACAGTGGGCAAAAGATTCAGCCGAAAAGCAAGCAGGTCATTTTTTAGATTCTAGAGTAAATCAGATTAATGAACTTGAAAAGTTTATGGATACCCCTCCAATTATAGTTTGTCCATATGATGCAGAACTTTATGGGCATTGGTGGTATGAAGGTCCTTATTGGTTATATATATTGTTTAAAAAAATATATTATGATAATTGTAATTTTAAATTAATCACACCTAGTGAATATATAGATAAATTCCCATGTATGCAAGTTTCATCACCTTGTAGGTCAAGTTGGGGTGCAAATGGTTATAGTGAAGTATGGCTTAACCCTACTAATGATTATGTTCATAAACATCTTCATGTTGCAGGAGACAGAATGGTTGAACTTGCACATCTTTTTCCAAATGCAAAAGGGTTAAAAAACAAAGCTCTTAACCAATGTGCAAGAGAACTACTTCTTGCTCAAAGTAGTGATTGGCTATTTATTATTACAAATGGCACTATGGTCGATTATGCAAAAAAAAGGATTAAAGATCATATTGGAAGATTTACTGCATTATATGAGCAATTAAAAAACAATAAAATCGATGAAGTTTTTTTAAAGGATATAGCTAAGAAGGATAAGATTTTTCCAGATATTGATTATATGATTTATTATTAAAATAAAATTTATACTTCCTTACTTAATACTAATTTAAAACTTTCGTATTAAACAAGTTTCATATTCTCTTTTCCAAGAATAAAATATGTATATCTAATGAGTTTTTAGTAGATACTAACATATATTGGGAAGGAGAATTTTTGTGCTTAAATCATTCTGTATTAAAACAAATAATAACCGAATTGTTAATTATCTGCTAGAAGAGTTTGAAGACGTAGAATTAGAAAATATATATATATCTAAACTAAAATTTAAGTTTTATAATAATTTTATTGTACATTATAAAGGAGAAGATTTGAATTCTTTTTATACTATATTTTCTAATATTCTTTCCTCTGCAATAATAGAATTCTATGAAAAAGATATAATTAAACATATTATAAATTCTAATTATTTTTATTTTACTGATATTGAACAAAGAAAAATATTTGATATAGTTAATAATTATATATATAATGAAGAACTCACAGAAAGTTACATTAGGAAAGATTCTATAATAATTTCTTGCATTGAATATTTTTCAAACAATAAATCTGCAATATTAGATGGTTTTGTAAATTTTAGATTAAATGATTATATTAAAATTGTTGATTATATTGTGGATTTGGCAGTAAATAAATTTGTAATTGATAGAGAATATACAGAATTTATAGATTTATTAAAATGCTATATAAATTCTAAAGATTATGGAATAAACATTGTACATTTGATTTATCAAAACCAAGAATCTATATTACTTGATGAATTTAAAAAAATGATAGATTTGGATGACAGTATTTTAAATAGTAAATACTTATCAGATATCACCTTTTCATCTAATGATTATACTTTAAATACCTTACTCACTCTTTTACCAGAAAAAATATATATTCATCTAATTGATGGAACCCAAGATGAATTCATTAATACTCTAAAGTTGATATTTGATGATAGAATATATATATGTAATGATTGCAATATTTGTAAGATTTATAGATTAGAAAAAATTCATAGATAAATTGTTGTTTGTTTCATGTTCGGAAAATTCAGGACAGTCCCAAAAATCCCCAAAATTGGTGATTTTTAGGGACAGTCCCTAGGATTTTCCTCTCACAAACAAATTACAATTTGCAATATTTAATCCAATATGATATATAATAATCAAAAATATGGAGATTATTATGAGTTCATTTGTTTTAAAAATAATTGCAATTGTAACAATGTTTATAGATCATATTGGATATGCTATTTTTGGTGGATTCTCTTTCTTTAATTATATTGGTCGCATATCTTTTCCTATATTTGCTTTCCAAATATCAGAGGGATATATACATACTAGAAATCTTAAAAAATATTTTTTCAGATTATTTATATTTGCATTTATTTCTCAGATTCCATTTGCGATCTTTTATAAACTTGTTTCTAATGAATTTGTATTAAATATATTTTTTACATTATTATTAGGACTTGCTTGTATTTATATATATGATAAATCAAAATATAAAATTCTTGCAATTATTGCATCTATTGCAATTGGTTTTATTGCAGAGTTTTTTCATTGTGATTATGGTTTTTATGGTATTGCAATTATTCTATTATTCTATATTTTTAAAAATAATATTTCACTTGCCTCAATAGCTTTTATCTTAGCTACTACAATTAAATATTTAATACCAATTTTTAAATATGGATTATATGATATATACATCTATATATTAATCTGCACAATTATTCCAATTATATTTATTTCATCGTATAATGGTAAAAAAGGTAAAGATACTAAATATTTACTATATTTATTCTATCCTATTCACTTGTTATTAATTTATGGAATTTCTTTGATTATATGAATTAAATTATAAGAAAATTTATTATTAAAAATTGTTCAAATTGCTTCGCATTCGAACTTTCTTAGGATATTTTTCTTGTTACTAGAGTTGTATTCAAGAAGAAAATCTATCCGTAATAAAAGATTTAAAAATGTTTCTAATTCTACATCTGCCTGCTCTAAGATGCTTTTTAGTGTTCCTTTTGCTATTTCTTTATGCATTGGAATTATATAAATTTTTTGTGTCTTCAAATTCTTATATTTTGCATGACTCCCTTTTTGTGATATTTTTTCAAAGCCAACCTTTGATAATGCATTTATTATTTGATTTGGTGGCAATATTGGATATTTTGAACTCATATTGCCACCTCCAATGTTGTAATAAAAATTTCTTTTGGTTTAACTGGTTCTTCACTCTCATTATATAATTCTATTGCTTCCTTTAAATTTTTTAATGCTTCTTCTATTGTTTTTCCTTGTGAGGCAACATTATTATCTAAACATTTTGCTACATACCAGTCTTCCTCTTTTTGTATTATTACATTATACTTTATACTCATGATATTTCTCTCCTTTCAAGGAAAATTATATCATCTAAACAATTATATAGCAATATTTCATAATGAAAAGTTTATTCCTCTTGCTACTACATCCTTCATATTTTCTATTAAATCATCTATCTCTTTTGGTGTTACTATTAAATTATATTCTTTTGGGATTAATGCATCTCTTATAATACCATATTTATCTTCATCTTTTAATTTATTTAAATATTCATTAGAATTACCTTCATCTTGTAATTTTTCAATAAATATATCTATACTGTCAGCTGCAATTGTTGCTGCATCTACTACCATTGGTACTCCTATTGCAATTACTGGAACCCCTAGTGTATTTATACTTATTTCATTTCTTTTATTACCTACTCCTGCTCCTGGAACAATTCCCGTATCTGATAATTGTACTGTACTACTTATTCTTTCTATACTTTTTGATGCTAAACTATCTATTACTATTATTAGTTTTGGTTTAATATTATCTACAATTCCTCTAATTACTTCCATTGTTTCTATACCTGTTGTCCCAAGTACACCTGGTGCAATTGCACTTACTGGTCTTGCATCTTTTTCTAAATATTGTGGAGCATATTTAATTAAATGTCTTGTAATATCAATTTCAGAAACTACTTTTGGTCCGAAGTGAATCTGGCGTTACATATATATTTCCAAGCCCTACAACTAATATATCTCCTTCTTTTTCTACATGTTTATTTATAAGTTCCTTTAATTCTTTTGTAACTATTTCTGATGCTTTTTGTATTTCTGTTTCTTCAGCAACTTTTAAATCTTTTATATCAATTGTGATGTATGTGCCAATTGGCTTACCAATTGCTTCTTCTCCTTGCTTATCTGTAATCTTTACTCTATTTGTTTTTATATTATCTCCTTCATCAATACTCTCTGTTTCAACTCCTGGTATTTCATCTAATTTATTTGCTTTTTTAAAAATATCTCTTCTTTCATCAGCCATATCTGTATTAAAATTAAACATAATCATTCCTCCTTATGTTTATATTGTTGGAAGAAATCATATTATTTATTCCATAATTTTGAATTATGAATTCAAAATGTTATTCTTCTATCCTTGACAAATATTTTTATTTATGATATTATGAAAACTACCTTGATATGGTTTATCCTATCGAGGCTGAATGTTTTTTAACCATTCAGTTTTTAAGAGAGGAGTGGTGCTTAATGCCAAGCATCAGAGGAGTAACTATTATTTTACCGGTTTTTGGATCTTCCTCTTCAACTTGCACGAAGAAATAACGTACGGTCGCGTTGATCTTGTTTCGTTATCAAAAGCAAGTTATAGAAGATCAAAAGCAAGTTATAGAAGAGGTATACAAAAAATGCGGTCTCCTCCCACTCGCTTAAAAGTGGAGCTCGATAGAGCTCCACTTTTTATAATTATCAACTTTTTTCAATAATATTTGTATTTTACATAATTATATGGTATAATCTTTTTCTAAATCTTTACATAGTTCAAATCTATACTTTTGACCTGTTATATTATCTTTTCTATTTACATCTATTTCTTCTAAAAACATTGTTTCTCTTCTTACCCATATCATAGAATCATCTCTATTATATATTGGTCTATATATAACCATTCTTTCTTTTGTTTCGGAATCTAATGCAACATTTTCTACAAAATAATAATTCCCTTTAAAGTGTCTATATATCTTCCCTATTTTTACTTGTTCCATTCTTACTACTCCTTTCTTGTATATTTTATTAAAATATTAGTAATTTTAAAATAAATTTAATTCGACAAATTGTTGTTTGTTGGGTTAAATTAATTGCAGACATTGTAGGGGTCGGTCTTGACCGACCCGAAAATGCATGTTTTTATTACGGGTCGGTCAAGACCGACCCCTACATCATTTGCAATAGATTTAATCGTCTGGAAATTCAGGACAGTCCCTAGGATTTTCCTCTCACAAACAAATTACAATTTATTTAATACTTCAGATTTCAATTCTATCTTTAAATTTATTTTGAATTTGCTTTTTTAACTGTACGTTTTTCTCTTTTTCTAAATCTGGATCATCTTCCATAATCTTAATCGCTACACTTTGAATGGATTTTAGCATTTCAACATCTTCAAATAAATTTGCAATTTTAAGTTCTGGAAGTCCATGCTGTCTCGTTCCAAAAAATTCTCCTGAACCACGAAGCTCTAAATCTTTTTCAGATATTACAAATCCATTATTTGTTTCTGTCATAACCTTCATTCTTTGTCTTATGTTTTCACTATTTCCTTGATATTTTAATATACAATAAGATTTATAACTTCCGCGTCCAACTCTTCCTCTTAATTGGTGAAGAGTTGCAAGGCCAAATCTTTCTGCATTTTCTATTACCATAATATTACTGTTTGGAACATCTACCCCAACTTCTATAACAGTTGTTGAAATTAAAACTTGAATTTTTCCTTCTTTAAACCTTTCCATAATTTCATCTTTTTCTTTAGATTTTAGTTTCCCGTGTAAGTATTCTACGGTATATCCGCTAAATATTTTTTTATATTTTTCAAATAATTCTAATACAGATTTTGCGTCTATTTCTTCTGACTCTTCAACTAATGGGCAAACAATATAGCATTGTCTTCCCTCATCTAGTTGTTTTTTTATAAAGTTATTTACCCTTTCTTCCATTTGCTTTGTTACTGCAAATGTATCTATCTTTTTTCTATTTGGTGGAAGCTCGTCTATTATAGAAATATCCAAATCTCCATAAAGAATAAGTGCAAGTGTTCTTGGTATTGGGGTTGCAGTCATAACTAGTACATCTGGACTTTCACCTTTATTGTTAATTGTTCCTCTTTGTCTTACTCCAAATCTATGTTGCTCATCAGTTACTGCAAGTCCTAAATTTTTAAATACAACATTTTCTTCTAGCAAGCTATGTGTACCAATTAAAATATCTATTTCTCCATTTTTTAATCTTTGCAAAATATCTTCTTTTTGTTTCTTGCTAATTCCACTTACTAAAAACTCGCATTTTATATTAAATTTTGATAAAACATCTTCAAAATTTTTTAAATGTTGTCTGCTAAGTATTGCAGTAGGTGCCATTACAGCTACTTGATACCCTGATTTTACTGCTTTGTATGCCGCAACTATTGATACTGCTGTTTTTCCGTGACCCAACATCTCCTTGAAGAAGTCTATTCATAGGATTTTTTTGTTCCATATCATTGTCTATTTCTTCTAATACCCTTATTTGTGCTTTTGTTAGTTTAAATGGAAGTTCGTTAATTACATCTTGCATTTTAACATTTTTATCAAACTTTATTCCTTTTTTGTCTGCACTATATTTATTTTTTAAATTAAGAAGTGCAAGTTGCATAACTAGTAATTCTTCAAATACTAACCTTTTTTTAGCTTTATTGTATTCTTCAAAATTTCTTGGAAAATGTATATCGTGAATTGCTTTATTAATATTATCTAATTTATATTCATCTATTAAATAATTTGGCAAAGTTTCTTCTAAATCTTCTTTTACTTCTTTTAGTCCATTTTCTATAATTTGTCTTATTACGTTTTGTGACAGATTATATGTAAGTGGATATAGTGGAATTATTCTGCCAGTATTTTTGTTTGTATTTTCATCATCAAATACTGGTGAATTCATTTCAATAAATCCAATTCTTTTTTTTACTTTCCCATAAAATTTATAGTTTTGGCCAAGTTTAAATCTATTTTTTAAGTATCCTTGATTAAACCAAGTAATTTGGCATAATCCTGTTTCATCTCTTACAGATAGCTTGTATATAACCATGTTTCTTCTTATTCTCTTTTCAATCATTTTGGAAACACATATAGCATCAATAAGAGCTTCTTCTCCATCTTCTAATTCTGCAATATGTCTTGGCTTTCCTCTGTCTTCATAATCTCTTGGAAAATATGTTATTAAATCTTCTAAAGTAAATATACCTAAAGTATTTAAAAGTTTTGCCCTTGCAGGTCCTACTCCTTTTATGAACTTTACATCTTTACTTAAATCTAACATTTATTACTCCTTAAATAATTTATTCAATCTCTTTAATATAATAAATTGAGTATTCTTTAAAATTTTCTTTTTTATATAATGAAACTGCTGGAATATTCTTTTCAAATGCGTTTAGCTTTATATATTTAACATTTTTTTCTTTCATAATTTTAGTAAATTCATCAATAAGCATTTTACCAATACCTTTTTTCCTAAATTTTCTATTTACGCATAAATGGTCTAAATAAGCTACTCCACTAATATATTCTCGCCCATCGAGTACATATCCATCAACATAACCAATTATATTGTTATCTTCATATGCAACTAAAAAAGTCTTTTTTCTGGATAATATAGATTTTTTTATATTATCTTTTGCTTCTTGATTATCATAGTAATCACTTTTCAAATTTTTATCGAATGGTACTTCTGTATTATAAAGTTCTTTTGCTAATTCTAGTATTCCCTCAAAATCACTTTTTTTCGCTTTTCTTATACAAATCATATTATTCACAATCTCCTTAATTTTTCCTATTTTATTAACTTATATTTAAGTCCAGTATTTCTCTTTTTTATATCTGTGTTTTGAATCATAAAATCAATAATATTTTTGTTGCTAATAACTATTAAAAGTTCTTTTGCACGAGTTAGTGCAGTGTATAGTAAATTTCTTGTAAGTAGCATCGGTGAGCTTTGAGGAATTGCAAGTATTACTACATCAAATTCACTTCCGTTGTGATTTATGTATTGTTATGCTATAGCTATGTTCAAGTTCATCAAGATTTGTAAAATCATACCAAGCTACTTTTTCATCATCAAAACATACTTCAATCTGCTTTTCATTTTCATCAATTGAGTTTATTTTACCAAGTTCTCCATTAAAAATTCCAGCTCCTGCTTCTATTTTATCATCTATTTCTTTTTCCCAATAAATATCATAATTGTTTTTTACTTGCATTACTCTATCGCCTGGTCTAAATACTCTTCCACCATGCTGTTTTTCAATATCTATTTTTGGATTAAGCACATTCTGTAGTGCTTTATTTAGCTCTTTTGTACCAAGCATTCCTTTTTTCGTTGGAGTAAGAACTTGTATATTTTTGAAGAAATCATAATTTCCATAGTTTTGAAGTCTTCCAGAGCAGAGGGAAATAATGTCCCCAACTATTTTTTCTTGAGATGTTTCATTTATGTAGAAAAAGTCTTCTAGCTTATCTTTTGATTCTTCTATTCCAATAAAGCCTTCTCCATTATTTACTCTATGTGCATTTGTTATTATTTTACTTTTAGCAGCTTGTCTAAATATTTTGTTTAATTCTATTGTTCTAATAGCATTGGACTCTATTATATCTTGCAAAACATTACCAGGTCCTACTGATGGAAGCTGATTTATATCTCCAACTAATATTAATTTTGTACCCAGATAAATTGCTTTTAAAATATGATTCATTAAAAACATATCTACCATAGACATTTCATCTATTATTACTACATCTGCATCTATTGGAGTGATTGGATAATCTACTGATAAATAATCATCTTTGTCATCTAATTTTCTTATTTCTAATAATCTATGAATTGTTGTTGCTTCTTCACCAGATTGCTCTTGCATTCTTTTTGCAGCTCTTCCCGTAGGAGCACATAGTACAACTTTCATTTTTCTTGTTTTATAAATATCTATTATTGTTTTTATTATTGTTGTTTTACCAGTTCCAGGTCCTCCTGTAATTATACATACGTTGTTATCATTTACTGCTTTTATTGCCTGTCTTTGTTCTTCTGATAATATTATATCTTGCTTTTTTTCTACTTTTTCAAGCTCTTGTTTAAAGTTTTTTATTTTCTTTATATTTTTTGTTTCATTTAATGCAATTAATTTATCTGCTATGTTCTTCTCTGCAATATAGAAATTGTTAAGATATATCCATTCCTTTTCTTCTCTTTCCTCTAAAAATATATTTTCAGTTGCTTTTAAATCTATTATTTCTTCTTCTATTTGAGCTACATCTATTTCTAATAAATCTGATACAAATTTAACTAAATTTTCATATATTACACAAGAATTGCCATTATTGCTTGCAATTATTAAACTATATTTTATAGCACTTTCTATTCTCTTAGGATTTTCTTTTGATATTCCTAAATCCATTGCCATTTTATCTATCTTTTTAAAGTCAACTCCATAAGTAATATCAAGCAAAATATATGGATTTTCTTCTATTTTTTTTATTGCATCTTTGCCTAATGCTTCATATACTTTTTTACTGTTTTGATTGGCAATTCCGAAATCTTTCTAAAAATCCTACAATCTGCCACAATTCCCATTTTTCATTAAACTCATCTGCAATTTCTATTGCTCTTTCCTTTGATATTCCTTTGATATTTGCTAACTTATATGGTTCAAATTTAAAAATAGATATCGTTTCTTCTTTAAAATTATCAACTATTCTTTTTGCAATTGCAGGTCCTACTCCCTTTATTATTCCACCAGCTAAATATTTTTCTAATGCCTCTAAAGTCTGTGGCATTATCTTTTCAAAAGTTTGTATTTTAAATTGTCTACCATAATCTGGATGATTTATAAATCCACCAACTAATTTTAGGCTATCTCCCTTACTTATAAAAGGTAGATAGCCCACTATTGTTGTTAACTCTTCTTCTGTTTCAAATTCTGCTATTGTATAACTATTTACTTCATTTTGATATATAATTTCAGAAATTTGTCCCTTTATCTCCAAAGTTTTACTTCTCCTATCTTTGTTATATACTAATTATATATCATAAATAAAGCTATATGTAAATTATTTTTTATCCATATTATCTACTAAGTCTTTACATGTTTTCCAATCCATAAGATTTATAAATTTATAATCTTGCTGAAGTTTTTTAGCTATTTCTTTTGTTCTATCGTTAGAACCTAAATCAGTTATTATTACGTTCTTTACGCAGTCTTCTTTTCCATATAATATTCTAAATAAAATTGAACGCATAAATCCTTCTATTTTTTCTTCTTGATTTTTTACTGCAATTATAAAATATATGCCATCAGATTCTAAATTAGTACATGTACATATATAATATATAGTTTTTATAATTTCTATTAATCCATATAATGCAAGTACCCAAATTACAGCATTTGTAATAAAATCCAACATATAATTCACTCCTGTTTTATGATATTATATGTTGATAATTTATTTACTGTGCAAAAGGGGCCTGGCCCCTTTTGCACCGAATTCGACAAATTACAATTTTACTATTTTTTCCCATGGTAAATCTTTATCTCCAAAATGTCCATAATTTGTTGTTTTTGTATATATTGGCTCTCTTAGTCCTAGATATTCTATTATACCATTTGGAGTTAAATCAAATTTTTCCTTTATTTTTTTTATTATTTCTTCTTCATGAATAGTGTTTGTTGCAAATGTATTAATGAATATTGATAAAGGCTCTTTCATTCCTATTGCATAAGATACTTGTAATTCACATTTTTTAGCTAGTCCATTTGCAACTATGCTTTTTGCAATATGACGAAGCATATATGTACTACTTCTATCTACTTTGCTAGGATCTTTTCCTGAAAAGGCTCCTCCACCATGTTTTGCATATCCACCATATGTATCTACAATTATTTTTCTTCCTGTAAGACCAGTATCACCAAGTGGCCCTCCAATTACAAATCTTCCTGTTGGATTTACATATATTTTTGTATTTTCATCTATATATTTTTTATCTACAACTTCATATATAACTTTTTCTATAATATCTTTTTTCATAGTATCTAAATCTATGCTATCTAAATGCTGATTTGATATTAGTATTGTATCTATTCTTTTTGGAATATCATCTCGATATTCTACTGTAACTTGTACTTTTCCATCTGGTCTTAAATAATCTATCTTTTTATTTTTCCTTACTTCTGTAAGTCTTTTAGCAAGTTTATGAGATATTGCTATTGCAAAAGGCATAAGTTCTTTTGTTTCATCTGATGCATATCCAAACATAATACCTTGGTCTCCTGCACCACCTACATCTACTCCAATTGCTATATCTGAACTTTGTTTGGTTATATTCGTTTCTATTTTGCATGTTCTATAATCAATATCAGTATTTTCATTATCATAACCTATTTCTTTTAAAACCTCTCTTGCTAATTCTTCTACATCAATTTTAGCTTTTGTACTAAGTTGTCCAGCAATAGTAATTAAATTCTTTGATGCAAATGTTTCTATAGCAACTCTTGAATATTTGTCTTGTTTTAAACATTCATCTAAAATAGTATCTGAAATCAAATCACAAACTTTATCTGGATGTCCTTCTGTTACACTTTCTGATGTAAAATAAAATTTTTTCATAAAATCATCCTCCTTTTTTTGTTTATATGTTTCAAGAAAATATCAATTACAACAAAAAACTTTGCAAAAAATGCAAAGTCTATTTTTGATTATATTAAAATCATCACCCAAAGCACTTTGCTTTGCCGGTATTAGCACCTTATTTATAACAGGTTGCTGTGGAGTTATTAAGCCGGTTCTCTCGTCCACTCTTGATAACATATTGTAAATATTATACTTACTATTTATACTATTGTCAATCTTTATTTATAAAAACTATTACATATTTGTTAGTTTTTGTTTCTTTTTTTCAATTTATAGAATATAATTAATAAATAAAAGCTAATTAGCTTTTTATTTCTATTAAATACTCTTAAGGAGTGAATTTTATGAAAAAATATAAATTAGCATTGGTAGGTGCTACTGGATTAGTTGGTAGAACTGCCCGCAAGGTTTTAGAAGAAAAAAATTTACCTATATATGAATATGCTTTTTTTGCTTCTTCTAAATCAGCCGGAACTAAATTTAATTTTTTAGGAAAAGAATATACTGTTCGTGAACTTACTGAAAATTCATTTGATGAAGGATTCGATTTTGCTATATTTTCAGCAGGAGGAGAAACTTCTAAAAAATATTCTCCTATTGCAGCTTCAAAAGGATGCATAGTTGTTGATAATAGTAGTGCTTTTAGAATGGATGAAAATGTTCCATTAGTAGTACCTGAAGTTAATCCCGATGATATAAAATGGAATCATGGTATAATTGCAAATCCTAATTGTTCAACAATTCAAGCTGTTGTTCCACTAAAACCATTAGATGATAAATATACAATAAAAAGAATTGTATATTCAACATATCAAGCTGTATCTGGTGCCGGTAAAAATGGTGTTGATGATTTAGAAAATGGTATTAAGGGCATGCCACCTAAAAAATTTCCATATCCTATTGTAAATAATTGTCTACCACATATAGATGTGTTTGAAGAAAATGGTTATACTAAAGAAGAATTAAAAATGATTAATGAAACTAGAAAAATTTTAGGAAAGCCTAATTTAAGAGTTACTGCAACAACTGTTAGAGTTCCTGTACTTAATTCACATAGTGAATCTATAAATATTGAATTTGAAAATAATTTTGATTTAGATGAACTAAAAGAATTACTAAAAAATAGCTCTGGAATAATTTTAGAGGATGACCCAAGTAAAAATATATACCCTCTAGCTCAAAATGCAAATGGCCACGATGAAGTGTATGTTGGTAGAATTAGAAGAGATGAAAGCGTACCTTTTGGAATTAATATGTGGGTAGTTGCTGATAACATTAGAAAAGGTGCCGCTAGTAATGCAATACAAATCGTAGAAAAATTAATTGAAATGTGTTAAAGTCATTTCAATTTCTATAATTTTGTAATATAATATAGGGGTAAAAATATAATTATGTTTTTTCTTATGTCTTTTTCTATCAAAAGAAATGACATTATTAATTGATTGTAGGGACATAGCTCCTCTAACTAAGGATTACTTTGAAAATAAGTTTTATCCCTACACATTAGAAGGTGAAAATATATGAAAAAAGTAGTTTTTAAAGGCTGTGGAACAGCTATAATTACACCATTTACTGATGATGGCGTAAATTTTGATGAATTTAGAAAAATGATTGAATTTCAAATTTCTGCAGGTATTGACAGTATCATTGTTTGTGGTACTACAGGAGAATCTTCGACAATGACTACAGAAGAAAAAAAGGAAACTATTAAATTTGCAATCGATGTAGCAAATAAGAGAGTTCCAATAATTGCAGGTACTGGTGGAAACTGTACTAAATCTGCAATTGAAATGTCTAAATATGCACAAAGTGTGGGTGCAGATAGCGTGCTTGTTGTTACACCATATTATAATAAGACTACACAAGCAGGATTAGTGGCACATTACAAAGCGATAGCTAAAGCTATTGATATTCCTGTTATTTTATACAATGTACCTAGTAGAACTGGCTTAAACATTACTCCTGCAACATGTTTAGAACTTTCTAAAATAGATAACATTGTTGCAGTAAAAGAAGCAAGTGGAAACATTTCCCAAGTTGCTGAAATTGCGAATTTGTGCAAAGACAGTCTTGCTATATATTCTGGTAATGATGATCAAGTATTACCTGTTCTTTCTCTTGGAGGTTTAGGCGTTATATCCGTTCTTTCAAATATCATTCCAAAAGATGTTCATGATATGGTAGAAAATTTCTTTAATGGAAATATTAAAGAAGCAACTAATATACAGTTAGATACATTAAATCTATCATCTGCATTATTCTGTGAAGTTAATCCTATTCCAGTTAAAGCTGCATGTAATATGATAGGATTTAATGCAGGAACTCCTCGTTTACCTCTTGTAGAAATGAGTAATGCTGGAAAAGAAAGATTAAAAAATGAAATGATAAATTATGGAATAAAGATTAAATAAATTGTTGTTTGTGAGAGGAAAATCCTAGGGACTGTCCCTAAAAATCACCAATTTTGGGGATTTTTGGGACTGTCCTGAATTTTCCGAACAACAAACAAATTACAATTTATCTAATTAAGATAAAGGAGGAAAAAAATAATGTTAAAAGTACTAATTAATGGAATAAATGGTAGAATGGGACAAGAAGTCTTAAAACAAGTAAATATATCAGATGAATTTGAAATATGTTGTGGAGTAGATAAATTTAACAATAATGAATCAAATTTTCCTATATACCATGATGTTAATTTGATTAAAGAAATACCTGATGTAATAATTGATTTTTCTATCCCTGAGGCTAGTATAAATATACTTGAATTTGCTAAGACTAAAAAAATACCAACTGTAATTGCAACTACAGGTTTTTCTGATGAAGAATTATATATAATAAAACAATATTCTAAAGAGTTACCTGTTTTTCGTTCTGGGAATATGTCTTATGAAATTAATATCATGGCAGATATTGTGTCAAAACTTGCAACACAGTTAAAAGATTCAGATATAGAAATTGTTGAAACACATCATAAAAATAAAATTGATAGTCCTAGTGGCACTGCATTAATTCTTGCAGATAGCATTGATGACGCTTTAAATAATGAAATGATTTATCAATATAATAGACATAGCATAAGGCAAAAAAGACCAGATAAAGAAATTGGAATACATTCTATAAGAGGTGGTACTGAAGTTGGAAAACATACTGTATTATTTTTAGGAGAAAATGAAACTTTAGAAATTACACATACAGTCACATCTAGAAGCATATTTGCAAAAGGTGCACTAAAAGCAGCTAAATTTTTAGTTGAACAGGACAATGGATTATACAGTATGAAGGATTTAATCTAGTGAAACTGTGAAATTTTCTAGGCGAACTTTTTTTCTTGCACATTAAGGACTTTATTAAAAAAAGCGCAAGAAAAAAATCCGTCTAAAAAATTTCCATCTTAGAATATATTTTTTAAATTTGTTTTCTCCTTTTCTTTGATATGTTTTAATAAAAATATTGACGTATCTAGGTCTTCCATACTTTCATCTAAATTTTCTGTTTCTATTTTTGATTTCATTCTTATTAATGATGTTTCTATTAAATCAATTTCATCATGTAAAACTATAACTGACCATTTCTCGTTTATATCTTGCCACCCACTATATATCTCATCAGTTGCTTCTTTTAATTTATTTCCCTCTGTATTCCCTGTTTCTAAATTTGTTTTTAGATCTTCTAATTTACTAACTAACACATCACTAGTATTATTTAAAAAATTCTGCACATATAAAGCTCCACCGAATATTATTATTAAAATAATAATTATTATCACTATTTGTTTCATCTTTTCCTCTCTTTTTCTTGACAAAATATTTGACCTTTTCCGTCATATGTCATAACTAAAGCTTCTTCTGGTCTTATTTTAAATTTTTGTGTTTGTTTTAAAAGCCAATTATAGTCTTTTCCTATTGCTTTTAGATTTTCATACATTATTTTTCCATCAATTATTAAATCATATGGTATTCCTTCATATTCTGGTGTTATACCAAAATCCTCTGGTATTGTATTTCTTTTTTCTGGTTTTTGAATTACTGTTAATTGACCACTAGTTTCTAAAATAGCATATTCTACATCACCAATATTAAATACATTATTTTGCCTTAATCTTTCTTGAAGTTCATTGACTGTAAATTTTTCTTTTTTCATTATTTTTTCGTCTATTTTTCCCCTATATATTAAAATAGATGGCATTCCACAAATTATTTTTCTGCCCCAAATACTCTTCAGATTTATAATTGAAATAATTAACTGAATTAATAATAATGCTAGAATTGGAATTATACCATTTGTAATTGGTATCCCTGTATCGCTCATTGGTACTGATGCTAAGTCTGCAATCATTATTGCAATAACAAGTTCAAATGGTTGCATTTGCCCGAATTTCTCTCTTTCCCATCAGTCTCATTGTTATAAGTACTAAAACATATAATATCAAAACTCTAATAAATATATTAATCATCAAAAATCTCCTGTAGTTAATAAATTGTAATTTATTTGATGTTCGGAAAATTCAGGACAGTCCCAAAAATCCCCAAAATTGGTGATTTTTAGGGACAGTCCCTAGGATTTTCCTCTCACAAACAACAATTTATTTAATTTTCACAATTTATTATATTTTTCTCAAATTTACACAAAATATTCTTAAGAAAAAATTTTTTTGAATATTTATTTTTAAATAGTAAATAATAAATATGAACGCTTAAGAGCCTAAAAGTGCTTGAAAGCCAAGCAAAATTAAATATATATATTTAAGTTAGGAGGTTTTTCAGATGTCAGAAAACAATCATCAAGCTAATACCCAAACTTCAAATGGAACAAGTACAGTTTGGCAAATAGTAGGTAGATTAATAGCTGCTGCTGTAATTCTTGCAATAACAGCATTTTTTACACCTGGATTCCAAATTAATAATATCTGGTCTCTTGCTGTTGCAGCCGTTGTTCTTACTGTATTAGATTATTTAATTGTTAAATTTACTGGCTTACATGCTAGTCCATTTGGAAAAGGGTTTGTAGGTTTTGTATTATCTGTTGTAGTTCTTTATGTTACACAATATTTTGTAGCTGGTTATTCAATATCTTGGATGGCAGCAATCATTGGAGCATTAATTTATGGTATTATTGATTACTTCATACCTGGCGAACAACAAATGTAATAAAAAATTTAGTTTAAAAGCAAAAACGGACTTGAAATAATCAAGTCCGTTTTATATAATTATTGTCCAACATCTACCGTTGTTGTATTTATATATTCTATATATCTATCTAAGGATACTTCTTTCTCTTGTAATTGTATATAATATTTCTTTTCTCCATTTTCAGTTTTTGCATAAATTTTATCTAAAGTGCAATCAGCTATCTTAGATCCATCATCTAGGCTCATTAGTCCATATTTTCCACCTTTACATACAACTAATGCATTAACTTTATCTTTTCCTAAATCTTTAATTGCCACAATTGATTCTTCAGTAGTATTCTGAGAATCATATCCCATGCTATCATATACATTATTTATAATTGGTTTTCCATCTTTATCTATTACCCCATATTTTCCAGCCAACTTAACTTGATAGCATAGTGGAGAGTTATTAATTACTTTTACCTCTTCATAATTTAAATCAATTATAGGTTTTGTATTAGGTTCTATACTTATAACTCCATATTTATTATCATCTGATACGATAAATGTTTTCGCTACTTCAACAAATTCCATACTAGAATACTTGTTTCCAATTATTGTATTTAAATTTGTATCTATTACTCCCCATTTTTGATTTTCATTTGAAACTACTAACATATTATATGATATAGCTTTTTGATTACTAAATTCATCACTTATTATTGCTTGTTCATTGTTTATTTGTTGTGGTAAAGAAGTTTTATAACCTTCTGTTAAATTTTCAATTGTGCTTATTGATATATTATTATTTTGCTCTGAATATGCACATACTACATTTAATCCCACATTTATATCCTCTAAAGCTATATATATAATTCCATTTGATTGTAAAATTTTATTTTTTAGTTCATATTCTTCATAATCCAAATTAGAATCTAATAATGTTTTATATATTTTATTAGTATCCACTTCGAATTGTATTACTTGGTTATCATTTTGTAAATAACATTTTGTATTAGTCGTATCTTCATTATATTGTTTATATTCTCCAGTTAAATAATCGTATCCTATCGATTTTGAAAGTTTTTGTATTGATATATAATTTATTCCATTTGCATCTGTTATTAGAAAATCATTATCAATCGTTATATTAGATCCATTAATACTTAATGTTAAGGGTTTCGTTTGATTTGCTCCAAATATAATCATTATTGCAATAATTGCTATTAATAAAATAATTGCAAATATTAATAAAAATAGTACAATTTTTTTACCTTTAGGTTCCTCTTTTTTTACTTCTTGATCTAGTAAAGTCATTACACTTCCTCCTATTCCTTTGTATATCCATATTTTTTATAAAATTCATTTTTGAAATTTAATAAATTATCATTCTCTATTTCTATTCTAACTCTTTCCATAAGTTTAGTCAAGAATTTTAAATTATGTATAGATAATAATCTTACTCCTAAAATCTCATTTGTTTTTATTAAATGTCTTATGTATGCTCTAGAATAATTCTTGCAAGTATAACAATCACACTCTTTGTCTAATGGGGCCCAATCCCTTTCATATATAGCATTTCTTATAACTACTTTTCCATTCCATGTCATTGCTGTCCCATTTCTTGCAATTCTTGTAGGTAAAACGCAATCACACATATCAATTCCTGCAATTGCTGCTTCTATTAAGTAATCTGGAGAGCCTACTCCCATTAAATATCTAGGTTTATCTTTAGGCATAAGTGGTGCTGTATATTTTAGCATTTTTAAAAACTCCTCTTTAGGTTCTCCGCACACTTATTCCACCTATTGCATATCCTGGAAAATTTAGTGAAATTAAATCTTCAGCCGATTTTTTACGCAAGTCTTCATAAAATCCACCTTGTATAATTCCAAATAATGCTTGCTTATCTGTGTTTTTATGTGCATTTTTGCATCTTACAGCCCATCTAGTAGTTCTTTCCATGGATTGTTTTGTATATTCATATGTCGATGAATAAGGACAACATTCATCAAATGACATTATTATATCTGCACCTAATGCTTCTTCTATTTCCATTACTTTCTCTGGTGAAAAAAAATGCTTACTTCCATCTAAATGTGATTTAAATTCTACACCATCTTCTGAAATAGTTCTTAAATCTCCTAAACTAAAAACCTGAAATCCTCCACTATCAGTTAAAATCGGTTTGTTCCAATTCATGAATTTATGAAGTCCTCCCGCTTCTTTTACAATTTCATGTCCTGGTCTCAAATATAAATGATATGTATTTGATAATATTATTTGTGCTTTTACTTCATTTTTTAATTCTTCAGGTGTCATTGATTTTACTGTAGCTTGTGTTCCTACTGGCATAAAAACTGGTGTCTGAATATCTCCATGTGGAGTATGAATAACTCCTCTTCTTGCACCTGTTTGCTTGCATTCATGTAATAATTCATATGTTACTGCTGATTTCATTTATTTCTCCTTTTAATTTTTATATACTTAAACAATAAAAATTGTCTACTTCTTTAAATCCATATTTTTTATAAAACTTTATAGCAATTTCGTTTTTACTGTCAAGTTGAAATTGTTTAATCCTATTTTCCTTTGCATATGCAAGACAATATTCAAAAACCTTTCTTTGATATCCCTTTTTTCTGTATTCTGGTTTTGTATATACATTGCAAATATATGCAATTTTACCATTCTCATTTATATATGTAGGAAAGTGCCTTTCAATATAAAATCCACAAATAGAAACAAGAATATTATCAGTATAACATCCAAACAAAAATAAATTCTTATTTAAATTATTTTTTAAAAATACTCCTGTATTCTTTTCAAGTTCTTTTTGGTTAATTATTATCTCATCTTCTTTAAAATATTTTTTATCATAATTCTGCAGGTCAATTCTTAATGATATTATTTCATCAATATTTTGCTCATTTAACTGTTTTACTTCTTCTTTCATTTTGTTACCTCTTTACTCTTTCTTAAATAAATTAGATAATACGCTATACTAATTTGAAATATTAAAAAAAATGCTGATAGTCCAAACATATATTTAAGACCAACTTCATACATTAAGCCACACAAGAATACACCTACTGCTTCTCCTAAATATCTTATTACATATCTAAAATTAGTATATATTAATTGATATTCATTTTCAACAGCATTGATATAATACCCATCACAAATGTTCTCATATGATGTTGAAATTAATATGGACCAAGTAATAGCTATCAATGTAATAAATATATTGTTTGATATAAATGCAATTAAATATGCTATAAATCTTATTCCGAACTTAATAGTTATAGTTATATAATCATTTTTTGGTGTAAAATATTTTAATGCTAATATTCCTATTAAATCAGCTAATAAACCTACTATTAATAAATAATTGGTTGCCTGTGCATCTGTAAATCTAAAATAATTTGTTAAAGTTAGCATTTTTAAACCTAGAGCAGACGACATGGCCATAGCTCCTATAAAAGTATATATGTGATATAATAATTGTAATCTGCTCTTTGCTACATATTTCAGTATTGATAAATTTATGTTTTCTCTATTCTCAATTGATTCACAATCTGTTATATTAAACATTACTATCATACAAATTGCTAAAAATATAATAGATATAAATAAACAAATATTATAATTAATTAAAATTCCTACAATCTCTTTACCAATAAGTAAACCTCCAATTAAAATACCCAAATCTCTAAAAAGATACTCTGTTAGTTTTCTTTTACTATAAATTGTATTATTTTTTATAATTGTTGTTATTAAAGGATATATACTTGTAGTAACTAAATAGCTAGTTAATACATCTATTACTATTGTTATATTTATTAAAGTATTGCTTGCTGAATTATTTAATTTTAACAAGAATACTAAATTTATGAATTTTACAAATAAAGAGCATATAATAAACGCTTTTAATTTATTTAGTTTTATGTATTTTCCTACAAAAATTATTCCTAACACACTAATTAATGTTCCTATACTTATTATATTGCTAATATTAGTTGCTGAAAATCCGTTATCCTGTAGCCAAAGCTGCCTAAAATTTTCCCATAGCCCTATTGAAATACTAAAAAATGCCAACATTATTAAAATTTGATTTTCGCTTTTTATCTTTTTCATTTCTACTCCATTTTATTAATGTATTCTTCTGTTATTTTTTATACTTTTCCATTAATTTGTTTATATATATATTATTTCTTTAAGCAATAAACATTGCATCTCCAAATGAAAAGAATCTATACTTTTCTTTCACTGCTTCCTCATATGCTTTCATAATAAAATCTTTTCCTGCTAATGCTGATACAAGCATAAGTAAGGTTGACTCAGGTAAATGAAAATTAGTTATTAATCCATCAATACATTTAAATTTATATCCTGGATAAATAAATATATTTGTATCGCTTTCTACCTGCTTTACTTTTCCTGTTTCTTCATTTGCTATTGATTCTAACACTCTACAAGAGGTTGTCCCAACTGCAATTACTCTTCTCCCCTCTTCTTTTGCTTTATTAATTTTATCTACATCTTCTTGCTTTATATAAAAATGTTCTGAGTGCATTTCATGTGCCTCTACTGTTTTCTCCTTTACTGGTCTAAATGTACCTATTCCAACATGTAAAGTAACATTTGCAATAATAACTCCTTTTTTTTCTAGTTTTTGTAAAAGCTCATCTGTAAAGTGAAGTCCTGCTGTTGGTGCAGCAGCTGACCCATTGTATCTTGCATAAACTGTTTGATATCTGTCTTTTTCTTTTAACTCTTCATGAATATATGGTGGAAGTGGCATTAACCCAATTTGGTCTAATATTTCATTAAAAATACCATCATATTGAAATCTTACTTTCCTTGTTCCACCTGGCAAAATATCTAATATTTCAGCTTTTAATATTCCATCACCAAATATTACTTTTGTTCCAATATGTAATTTATTACCTGGTCTAACAATTGATTCCCATATGTCTCCTTCTATATTATTTAATAATAGAAATTCAACATTTGCACCAGTTTCTTTTTTTCCATAAATTCTTGCTGGTATTACCTTTGTATTATTTCTAACTAATAAATCTCCTGGCTTTAAATATTCCACAATATTTTTAAATATTTTATGTTCTATTGTTTTATTACTTCTATTTAATACCATCAGCCTTGATTCATCTCTTTTTTTTATTGGTGTTTGTGCAATTAGTTCTTCTGGTAGATTATAATTAAAATCTGATACTTTCATTTTTATCCTTTCTTTATTATATAAATTGTAATTTATTTGATGTTCGGAAAATTCAGGACAGTCCCAAAACTCCCCAAAATTGGTGATTTTTAGGGACAGTCCCTAGGATTTTCCTCTCACAAACAACAATTTATTTCATTCCAAACAATCTAAATACTACTCTAAATATATTCCTTGCTTCTTCTATTACATTGCTTGGTTCTTTATTAAACTTATCTTCTGTACTATATTTAAAATCACTTTCTGCTGGTGGAGTAAGTGTATACACAATATCATCCAGTCCTGTTAAATTTCCATCACTTGTTTTTACATTACAATTCATATAATCCCTATACCATGTTTTTAGTCCTATGACTCTTTCTTCTTCATATCCATATTTTTGATAATCATGAAGCTCAGGTATCTCATAATTTCTTTCTTGTAATATTCTTTCTAAAGAATGTAAAAATTCATGAATAAATACCTCTTCTGGGAAAGTATTTATTATTGAATTATATGTATATAGATAACTCGAACTATCATTTGGAAGTCTTATATTTGAATATCCTATTCCATATAAATCCATACCTCCGTAATCCTATCCAATCATTTACCGGTATTTCAATATTTTCATCAATATCCCCTAATTTTGTTGCAACAAATATATAATCATATTCTTCTTTGCTTAGATACCCTTTTAATAAATCCTGTACATCTGATGGATCTAAATAATATCCATAATCATCAGCATATGTAATTGTTTTAATAGGATTATCTATTTCATATATATCATAATCTACAGTCATTTTATTATTTGATAACTCTTTAGCAGATGCTTTAAATCTGTTCATATTAGTTTTCATTTTTTCAATGTCATTTAAACCCATAGAAATTTTCAAATTCTTATTATTTATATTTACATTTAAATTTTTTATTATAAAGCATGCAATATTCCAATTGCTAGTGCTATCTTTTACACCTTCTTCCAATTTAAAATCAGAAAACCATGCTGTTCCTTTTACATTATTATTATTTCCACCTAATCTAAATCCAATTTCAATCGTTTCTCTATTTTTTGAATCAAATATAAATTCTAACTTTTTCCAGTCGTTTGTCCCATTTATACTTTCTGAATATTCAGTTGTATTTAATATAGACATCTGAGCCCCACCATTACTCTTTCCATTTTCAGTTTCTACATTTTCTGTTTTTACCATACATGTTAATTTATATGGAGTATTTGGCTTAACATCTATAGTTTTATAAAATATTGCATCATTAAAATCTTTGGATTCTAATTTATAGCTATATTCATATGTATAAGTTATATCGTTATCTCTTGTAAATTTTGTTAGTCCTCGGTTATACTCTGCTTTTGTAAAATCATTATAACTATATGTTTTGTATATTCCAAATAATTTATAAAGAACAATTAATATAACTATAATAAAAATTATATTTATAATTTTTGAGTTATTGTTTTTCTTCAAGTCTTAACCCTCCGTATTTTCAAGTTTCTTTTTAATCATCTTCAATGCTTTTGGTCTTTCTACTGTTATTATATGTTCACAACCGTTTGCACTTAAATTTAAAATCTACCCCTACTCTTGTAATCTCCCAAATTTTACTTCCACATGGATGATGTTTCTTAAATTCTACAATATCTCCTATTTTATAGTCCATAAACACTCCTTTTTGAATGATAAATTGTTGTTTGTTTCATGTTCGGAAAATTCAGGACAGTCCCAAAAATCCCCAAAATTGGTGATTTTTAGGGACAGTCCCTAGAATTTCCTCACACAAATTATAATTTATCTATTCTGAATAAATTTTGTTATTCTATCAATTACTGTTTCTTTTCCTAATACTTGTATTATTTCATATAAATCAGGTGTATTGTGCTTTGTAGTAAGTGCTACCCTTATAACTGTACTAACATCTCCTACATGTCCTTTGTATTTTTCTGGTTCTTGCTTATATGCTTTCACTTCTCTTGAATAGCCTTTGCTTTCAGATAAATCTTTTATTTTATTAAACCAGGTTTCTTTATCATCATTTATATCAAAATAATTTTCAATATATGAATTTAATATATCTTTTATTTCTTCTATATTATCTATTTTTTGAAACTCAAAATCATTCATTTTGTTATATTCTTCTTCATACATATAGTTAATAATTCCTTTTACGTCTGACCATTTTGCAATATCTTTTCTGGGCTTTGCTTTCCCTCTTTCTATATTTAAAACTTTTATTGAGTATTCTTTATTTTTACTTAATAATTCCTCAAGTTCTCTATCGTATTTACCTGCCCATTTTAGTGTTTCTTCATATATTTTTTCTGCATCATATTTTGATATTACGTTTTTAGAAACATCTAATAGTTTTATCATATCAAATACAGCTCCGACTTACGCTCATTTTATTTAATTGTAATTCAAATTCTGATATGCTTTTATCTGGATTTGCTCTTCTCCATGACTCAAAGTTTGAATTAGCAATATTAAGCAAGTATTCTACAACTGCATCTGATGGAATACCTTGTTCATGATAATAACTTACTGCAGCTTCTGGATCTTTTCTTTTACTGATTTTTCTTTTACTTCCATTTTCATCTTTCATTATTGTTGCAGTATGTGCATATTTAGGTGGTCTAAATCCTAAAGCTCTAAATAGTTCTAAGTGAAGTGGAAGTGAAGATACCCATTCATCTCCACGTATTACATGTGTTACCCTCATTAAATGGTCGTCTACTGCGTGTGCAAAGTGGTATGTTGGAAGTCCATCTGCTTTTATTATAACTATATCTTGGTCATTTTCAGGAAATTCAATGTTTCCTTTTATACTATCTTTGTGTTTTATTCTTCTATCTTCTCTTCCTTGAGATTTAAATCTTATAATATATTTCTCTCCGTTTTTTATTTTTTCAGCTGCTTCATCTATAGGAAGTGTTCTATATTTAGCCCATATTCCATAGTATCCTGGCCTTATTTTTGCAGTTTCTTGTTTTGCCCTTATTTCCTCTAATTCTTCAGGAGTACAAAAGCATGGATATGCTCGTCCTTGTTTTATTAAACTTTTAGCATAGGCCTGATAAATATCTTTCCTCTCGCTTTGCTTGTATGGCCCATAATCTCCTATTTCTTTGTTCTCAGATACCACACCTTCATCTGGAATAATATCAAAAGCTTTTAGTCCATCTACTATTTGGGATACTCCATTTTCAATTTCTCTTTTTTGGTCTGTATCTTCTATTCTTAAAATAAATACTCCATTAGATTGTTGAGCTAATTTTCTATCTATTATACTTCCAAATAATCCACCTATATGTATAAATCCTGTTGGACTTGGAGCAAATCTAGTTACTGCAGTTCCTTCAGCTAAGTTTCTTACTGGATACTTCTCTTCATAATATGAAATATCCTTTGCATTTGGAAATATTAAATCTGCTAAATCGTTAAAATCCATATTTCTCAAATTACTCCCTTCATTTAATCTTTTATATTCTTAATATTTTTTAATATTAATTATTTTCTATTTATTTAACTTTATAATTATACTATTTAAATCAATAAAAGTAAAGAAAAAAGCGATACAAATATCTTGCTTTAATAATCTTGGACTATCTATATATTTAAATATTTTATTAGAAATACGATAACCATTGAAATTTAAGTTTAATAAAAATGAAAACGCTCCTTGAATTATCAAGGAACGCTCTCTTTTATTTCTTACTTTTTTCTCTTGCATCTGACTCGTTAAGGAACAAAGACTTACCTATCTCTTTTGTAGATACATCTTTTCCCTTTTCCAATTCAATCACTAAATCGTAAGCTCCATCATTGTACTGTCCACATATCCCGGTAACCAGTTTTTTATAAACTCTCTTGCCAATCACCTGGTATACTGTTGTTTTTGGCTTAGGCAACTTGTATGCAGCTTCCTCAGCTTCCTTTGGAGTATCGAAAATCAAGCGACCATAATCTTTGAAACTGTATGTCTGGTATGTATCACCATACAAAACAGCATAAAAAGTTTTGTCTCTCTCATTAACTCTCAAAATTTCAGCTCCTGTTGCAAAAGCCTGCGAACCATTGCATGTACCCCAGTAATCAACTACATGGACCAGTTCTCCGTTTTTAAAGCTCCGTTTCAATGCATTTTCCATAAGAAATACCTCCTAAATATAGTTAGAATGTGTTCAAATATATACATATAGTATATGTTGACATAACAATTATATCATGGGTGTTTGAAATTGTCAATTTATATCAATATAATATATCTTATTTTTGCATTCTTTCCATTGCTTTTATTGTGTTTTCTCTTGTTCCAAATGCTGTTAATCTAAAATATCCTTCTCCTGATGGCCCAAATCCAACTCCTGGAGTACCTACTATTTGTTTTTCATTTAATAATTTATCAAAGAATTCCCATGATGTTAATCCTTCTGGAACTTTTAGCCATATGTATGGGGCATCTACTCCTCCATATGTTACAAATCCTGCTTTATTTAATCCCTCTCTTATTATTCTTGCATTTTCCATATAGTAATCTATATTTTCTTTTATTTGTCTTTGTCCTTCTTCTGAGTAAACACTTTCTGCTGCTCTTTGCGTTATATATGATACTCCATTAAATTTAGTAGACATTCTTCTATTCCATAATTTATTTAACATTACTTCTTCATTTTTTGAAGTTTTGCATTTAAGTTCTTTTGGAACAACTGTATATGCACATCTTACACCAGTAAATCCTGCTGTTTTAGAAAAGCTTCTAAATTCTATTGCTACTTCTTTTGCTCCTTCTATTTCATATATGCTATGTGGAATATCTTCTTCGGTAATATATCTTTCATATGCTGAATCAAATAGTATTAATGATTTATTTTCTTTTGCATAATCTATCCATTTTTTTAACTCTACTTTATTTAAAACTGTCCCTGTTGGATTATTAGGAAGACATAAATATATTAAATCCACCTTTTCTTTTGGAAGTTCTGGTATAAAATTATTTTCTGCTTTTATTGGTATATATACTATATCTCCATATATACCTTTTTCTTTATTATATTTTCCTGCAGCACCTATCATTACATTTGTATCTAAGTATACTGGATATACTGGATCTGTTATTGCAACTTTATTTTCATTTCCCAATATATCTAATATGTTTGCTACATCACACTTAGAGCCATCTGATACAAATATTTCATCTGGATTTATATTTACACCTCTATCTTTATAATCATATTTAGATATTTTTTCTCTTAAAAACTCATATCCTTGTTCTGGTCCATATCCTCTAAATGTTTCTCCATTTTGCATTTCATCAACAGCTTTATGCATTGCTTCTATTATAATTGGTACAATTGGTCTTGTTACATCTCCAATTCCCATTTTTATTATTTCTTTATCCGGATTTTTAGTTTTATATTCTTCTAATTTTTTTGCTATTGTAGAAAATAAATAGCTGTCTTGTAACTCTAAATAGTTTTCATTAATTTTATACATAATTCTTTCTCCTTTCTTACTTTTATTTTATTAATTTATGTTGTTCTTCTGTCCAAGCAGGTGTACATGCCATAGATACAATACAATAATTAGTTTGCCAAAAATATTTTTCATTAGGGTATATAAGAATAGAATCGCCTTTTTTAAAACTAACTGTTTTATTTTCAAAGTTTAAAGTACCATCACCCTCTATACAATATATTAATTCTTTACTTTTTAGATTTACACAATACCCATTATCTGGATATCTTCCTGTAATAGTTGCTAATCCTAAATCTATATCTTTATCTCCAAAAGAATATTCTAAAGTTTTGCATTTATTACTATTGCTTCCTTTTAATGCATCATTATATTTTATAACTTTCATTACTGTTACATCCTTTCTTTACCAAAATTATATATCTATTTCTCCTTCAAATACTGTTACTGCTGGGCCTGTCATAAATACATGATTCGTTTTTTCATCCCATTCTATTTCTAATGTTCCTCCGAGTAATTCAACATTTACTTTTCTTTCTGTAAGGCCATTTATATTACATGCAACAGCTACGCTACATGCTCCTGTACCACATGCAAGAGTTTCTCCTGCTCCTCTTTCCCATACTCTCATTTTTACGTTGTTTTTATCCATTATTTCTATAAATTCTATGTTAGACCTTTTTGGAAAATGCTCATCTACTTCTAATACTGGTCCATATTTTTCTATGTTAAATTTTTTTGTATTATCTACTATTGTTATTGCATGTGGATTCCCCATAGAAACACAAGTAAAACTAAATTCTTTATCTAATGCTCTAATTTTTAAATCTTTTACTGGCTCTTTTTCAAAAATTACTGGTATTTCTTTAGGGCTAAATACTGGCTCTCCCATATCTACTCTTACTGTTTCTACTTTGCCATTTTTTACATTAAGCTTTAATATTTTAATTCCTGCTAATGTTTCAACTTTGATAGTTTCTTTATCAGTCAGTCCTTTATCATAAACAAATTTTCCAACACACCTTATGCCATTTCCGCACATTTCTGCTTCGCTTCCGTCAAAATTAAACATTCTCATTTTAAAATCAGCAATATCACTTTTGCATATTAAAATTATTCCATCTGATCCTATTCCAAAATGACGATTACTCATAAATTTAGCTAGGTCTGATATGTTTCCTAAGTCTACTTCCTTAGAATAGCAGTCAATATATACATAATCGTTACCTAGCCCATGCATTTTTGTAAATTTTATCATTTTTATCACCTTTATATTGGTATTAATAAACCGTATAAAATAATCATTTTTATACGGTTTAATTGTATCATATATTTCTATTTTTTCAAGTGGTATAATAATTTTATTACATATTAAAAATAATGATAAAAATTGTATAATTTTATAAGTTTAATAATAAATATATAATACCAAGTCTAAAAAGGCTTGGTATTACTGCATTTTATTAAACTTCCATTATAATTGGTAGAATCATAGGATCTCTTTTTGTTTTTTTATGAATATAATCTCTTAATTCTTCTCTTAGTAATGCTTTTATTGTTGACCAATCTATTATATGTTTTTCTTCAAATTTTAAGATTTCTGCTCTTAATAATTGCTTTATATCTTCCATCAAGTTTTCTGATTCTCTAACATACACAAATCCTCTAGAAAGCACATCTGGTCCTGCAACTACTGTTCCTGTCTGAGAATTCATTGTCAATACTATTATTATCAATCCATCTTGAGATAAACGTTGTCTATCTCTTAAAACGATATTTCCTACATCTCCAACTCCTAATCCATCTACCATTATTTTTCCAACTGGTACTGTTCCTGTTAGTTTTGCATCATATTCGTTTAATTCTAATATTCTTCCATTTGTCATTATAAATATATTTTCTGAATCTACTCCAACTTTTTTTGCAGTTTCACTATGAGCTATTAATTGTCTATACTCACCATGAACTGGTATAAAATATTTTGGTCTTACCAGACTAATCATCAATTTTTGTTCTTCTTGACATGCGTGCCCAGAAACATGTATATCTTCTAATGCATTATATACTACTTCTGCACCTATTTTCATTAAATCATCTATTACTTTTGATACAGAATTTTCATTTCCTGGTATTGGATTTGCAGATATTATTATTAAATCATTTGGTGTTATTTGAACTTTCTTGTGTTCTCCTGTAGCCATTCTAGTTAATGCAGACATTGTTTCACCTTGGCTTCCTGTTGTAATTATAACTAATCTATCATCTGGATAAGATTTTATCATGTCTATATCTATAAATACATTGTCAGGCACTTTTATATATCCAAACTTTCTTGCAGTTTCTATCATATTAATCATACTTCTACCACAAACTGCAATTTTTCTTTTATATTTTACTGCTGAATTAACTATTTGTTGTACTCTATGAACATTAGATGAGAAAGTTGCAACTACTATTCTTTTTGTGCAGTTTATAAATAGTTTATCTAAAACTTCTCCTACTGTACTTTCAGACATAGTATATCCTTTTCTTTCTGCGTTTGTACTGTCTGACATAAGTGCTAAAACGCCTTTATTTCCAAGTGCTGCAAGTCTTCCAAAATCTATCATTTCTCCATCAATAGGTGTGTAATCAATTTTAAAATCTCCTGTATGAACTACTATTCCTACTGGTGTATGAATAGCAAGAGAACAAGCATCTGGTATGCTGTGTGTTGTTCTTATAAATTCTACTTTCATTGATCCTAATGTAATTGTTTGACCCGGATTTACCACTTTTAATTTCGTACTTCTTAACAATTTATGTTCTTCTAGTTTATGTTCAATAAGCCCTATAGTTAATTTTGTTCCATATATAGGTACATTCATTTGTTTTAATAAATATGGTATAGAGCCTATATGATCCTCATGCCCATGTGTAATTACTAATCCTCTTATCTTTTCTTTATTTTTTTCTAAATATGACAAATCTGGTATTACTAAATCAATTCCAAGCATATCATCTTCTGGAAATGCTAATCCACAATCTACTAATACAATATCATTTCCATATTCAAATACTGTAATATTTTTACCAATTTCTAATAATCCACCTAGTGGTATTATTTTTAAATTTTCTTTTTTAAATTTAACTTGCTCATTATTTGCTTCTCTTGTCTGAACAGTTTTTTTCTTTCTTGGCCTATAATTTCTTTTTTTAGATTTTTCTTTAGGCTTACTTTCATTAATATTGTTATCTAACTTTTCTTCCATTCTATCTCCTCTCTTATAGTAACTAACTTTTGCATAAAATGATAATATTAAATTATTAGCGCACATCAAAAAAAATAGTTTAATATCTTAAACTAATGATTCTTGGCTTCATGTATTATTTCTATATCCCATTTTAATTAATAATAAATATTATTATTTATTCTTATGTACAAAATGCAATTTATCTCTTAA
This sequence comes from uncultured Clostridia bacterium, assembly GCA_947623865.1. Taxonomy (GTDB): domain Bacteria; phylum Bacillota; class Clostridia; order TANB77; family CAG-508; genus CAG-452. The sequence continues at coordinate 46,271 of CANQIC010000004.1, forward strand.
ATAGCATTATTCAATTAATATTATTCACAAATAATATTATTTTTCCGAATCATTATTATTATATACAAAAATCTCATACTTTACCTACATACTAGGTATAAACTTTTATTATTATACTACTTTTAACCATTTTTGTCAATCACAGCCATAACAAGTAACACATTTTTTAAAAATGAATAATATATATCATGACATACAAATGAATAACAAATTAAAGTTTAGAAGGGAGTTTATGCGCCATGAGAAATTGTTGCTCATCAAATGATGAAATTTTGTGGTTTATCATTTTATTTTTATTGCTTTTCTGTGGATGTGGTAACAGGGGATGCTACTGTAGATAATTTAACCCTGTTTAAGCTTTAAGAAAACAGTTGTACTTATTTAAGGAGGTGAATACTATGCCAGAAAACAGAGGAGGATGCGGATGTGGATTCGGTGGAGATTGCTGCTGGATTATAATCCTTGTTATATTAATAATCTGCTGCTGTGGAAACAACAATGGATGTTGCTAAAATATTCTATAGCAAAGTAAAAATAAAGGATAGTATTTAACCTATCCTTTATTTTGATTTTCTTCTTTCACCTTTTCTTCTATCGTTATCTACTTTAACATCTTTTTTTCTTCTCTCTTCTTTTCTTCTATCTTCAAATATTTTTCCTGTTTTATCTGTAACCATCTAATCACCTCATAATCCTTTGTATATTATGAGTATATAATATTCATTGCTACTCGTCAATAGAATTTTTACTTTTTTGTGCGTACATGAGTTTCACACTATACAAAATTCCAAACTCTAATGTCTAACTTCTAAATTAATACATTCCTTCCATTCCCTCTGGCATTCCTGCGTTTCCATGATTGCAATTACATTCTTTTTCTTTTTTTTCTGTTACTACACTCTCTGTTGTAAGTATCATAGATGCAATACTTGCTGCATTTTGAAGTGCACTTCTAGTTACTTTAGTTGGATCAACTATTCCTGCTTTTTTCATGTCTACATATTCCTCTTTTGCTGCATTAAATCCAACACCAATTTCACTTGATTTTATTTTCTCTAGTATAACAGCACCTTCAAGTCCTGCATTTGCTGCGATTTGTCTTACTGGTTCTTCTAATGCTTTTAGTACAATTTTTGCTCCTATTTTTTCATCTTCACTTAGTGTTTCTATTACTTTTTCTACTTTTGGAGCTACATTTATAAGTGCAGTTCCTCCTCCTGCTACAATTCCTTCTTCAACTGCTGCTTTTGTTGCAGATAATGCATCTTCTATTCTTAATTTCTTTTCTTTCATTTCAACTTCTGTTGCTGCACCAACTTCTATTACTGCAACTCCTCCAGCAATTTTAGCTAAACGTTCTTGCAATTTTTCTTTATCAAATTCACTAGTTGTATCTTCTAAAGCTATTTTAATTTGTTTAACCCTTGATTCTATTTGAGATTTATCTCCAGCACCATCTACAATTATTGTATTTTCTTTTTGTACTTTTACTTGTCTTGCTCTACCTAATTGTTCTATTGATGTATCTTTTAATTCTAATCCTAAATCACTAGTTATTACTTCTCCACCTGTAAGAATGGCTATGTCTTCTAACATCTCTTTTCTTCTATCTCCAAATCCTGGTGCTTTTACTGCAACTACATTTAAAACTCCTCTTAATTTATTTAATACTAGTGTTGATAAAGCTTCACTTTCTATATCATCAGCAATAATTACTAATTTTCCTGACTGTTGCATTAAACTTTCTAATAGTGGTAATACTTCTTGAATATTGCTTATTTTTTTATCTGTTATCAATATATATGGATTTTCCATTGCAGATTCCATTTTATCTGTATCTGTTACAAAATATGGAGATATATATCCTTTATCAAATTGCATTCCTTCAACAACATTTAATCCTGTTGATGCAGTTTTTGATTCTTCTATTGTTATTACTCCATCTTTTGATACTTTTTCCATTGCGTCTGCAATTAATTCCCCTATTTCTTGATTGTTGGCAGAAATGCTTGCAACTCTTGCAATATCTTCTTTTCCATTTATTTCAGAACTTATTTCTTTTAATCCTTCTACCGCAGTTTCTACTGCTTTATCAATTCCTCTTTTTATTGCCATTGTATCTCCACCTGCAGCTACATTCTTAACTCCTTCTTTTATTATACTTTGAGCAAGTACAGTAGCAGTTGTTGTTCCATCACCTGCTATATCATTTGTTTTTATTGCAACTTCTTTTACAAGTCTTGCACCTACATTTTCATAAGGATCTTCTAACTCTATTTCCTTAGCTATTGTAACACCATCATTTGTAATTAAAGGTGCTCCAAAATTTTTATCTAACACAACATTTCTTCCTTTAGGTCCTAATGTTGCTTTTACTGTATCTGCCAATATATTTACACCATTTAACATTTTTTTTCTGGCATCTTCACCAAATTTAATTTCTTTTGACATATAAATCGTCTCCTTTATTATTTATTTATGCAAATTGTTATTCGTTTGAGAAAATTATTCTACCACAGCGAGAATATCCTCCTGCTTTACTATTGTATATTCTGTACCTTCGTATTTTACTTCTGTTCCAGAATATTTATTTATAATAACTTTGTCACCTTCTTTGATATACATTTTTATTTCTTCTGTTCCTGGTCCTACTGCAACTACTTCTGCAATTTGTGGTTTCTCTTTAGATCCACTAGATAGTATAATTCCACTTTTTGTAGTTTCTTCTGCTTCTACCATTTTAATAAGTACTCTGTCTGCTAATGGTTTTATCATGATCACATTCCTCCCTTAGATTTTTATTATTTGTCACTTTTCTTCTTGCCGATTTGAGTTTGCAAATATAATGAAGCAAACTCAACAGGCAATAGCGATTATAACACAAAGTTTGAAAGAAAATATAATTTTCTTTCAAATCTTTAGCAGTCGATTACATCGACTGCTAATAATTTATACCCTTTATATAAAAAAGTCAATAGGTTTTATTAATTTTATTCATATTTTTTTAAATTATGAATTTCTATATATATTTATTAAGAGTCAAACTTTTAAATTCGACTCTTATATAAATTATTATTTTTTATTCTACTTCAAGATTTTTTATAATTATTCTGCTATTGTTACTGTATTTTCTAATTTCATCTGCGCGATAAGAATATATTTTGTACTCATTTTTATTATCAAATCTAAATATTACTGCTTTTGTATAATCATTATCTTTTACTGTATGTCTTTCTTGTATTATTAAACTTGCTTTACACTCTTTTAATGTTTCAAATGTAGTAATAAATCCTATTCCTGTTCCTCCATCTTCTTTATGAGTAGTTATACTCTCTAGTCCAAGTTTTAGCAGTATTTCAATTTCAAATTCTATTCCACTATCATATATACAAAGTTCATAGCAATTATCTTTTATTCCTAATATTACTAAAATGCTTTTATATTTATTATCACTAGAATTAACTGCTATAATAGCATCTTTAATATGGTCTCCAATTAGCGTTTCTAATTTATTTTTAGGTATTATATTATTTACTAATTGATAGATATCTTCTTCTATTTGTAATCTAAAATCAATATTGTTGTTATAACATTCTGTTTGCATATATTTAAACATATCATCTATTTCTGATATATCTGTTAATGGCAATTTAGACTTACCTTTTATTTTTTGTAAGTTTTCTGAATACTCATTTGTTAAAGTGTTTATTCTATCTAAAATTCCTATTTCTTCTCCTGTTTCTAATGTCATTTCTTTTACTTTTAATTCTAGTGCCTTTTGTCTGTTATAAAATTCATGATTTAACTTGCTAATATTAAATTTCTCCTCAGACAATTTATTAATAATTTCTTCTTTATCTTTTATTTCTTTTTTGTATTCTTCAATTGTTCTTTTTAATAAATTTTGTTTATAGTACATAATAAAAGCTTCTTGTATCATAATTATCATAAATACGCCTAGAAAAGTAAACATTATAAATATGTTAGTTGCTGTTTTGTGATAGTAATTTCCCAATAAACAATATACATATATTATTATTGTACTTATGTTAATAATAATTATATCTATATATTCATTTTGATTTTTCAAAAATTCAAAACCTTTAGAAAATCTTTTTATTTTGAAAAATCCCCAAATTAGTATTCCTTGCATTAGTAAAATAAAAATAAGGTTAATAAAATTATTATCTATTTTAAATATTTTGTATAGCAAAAACTCTAAAGCTATTGATATTCCTAATGCCAATAAAGATATTGATAATGAAATTACAATTAATAGCATTGAATATCCAATTTTTTTGTGCATTAATAATTTTATAAAAATGATATATGTAAAATATAACACGCCGATTGCCAATATAGAATTAATGTTGCTTTTTATGATAGTACATAATACTGCTAATATTATACTTACCAAAATCAGTATAAACAAATTTTTACTATTTGTTTTTTTATTGCATAATAACTTTTGAGAAATATAATAAGTATATATGCTTATAAAAAATATTTTTATACAGTAAATTAACATATCATATTTAATCATAATACACCTTCTTACAATGTTATTATGATTATACTATATATAAAAATAGCAATCAATATAGATGTTGCAATTCAACATATTATATTGATTGCTATTAATTTTTAACTATTACTTTTAGCCAAACCAATATGCTAACCATTCCCAAAAACTCATTATAATCACCTCCATTTATTTTTTCTATAAGAAAAAAATATCACTTATACTTGTTTGTATAAGTGATTAATGGAAGTTCAATAATTTTACATTAAATTACATTTTATTACATATAATGACTTAAAGTTGTTTCTTTATTTTATCTGCATAATAATAAATAAATTCTGTTGGAGTTGGTACTCCTGTTTCATAATTTATCTTTGCTGTATAATAAGTAGTTAAATCTTCTAGTGATGAAATTCTCCAAGCATGTAAAATTGCATTTTGCATTGCTCTACTAATAGTACTATTTGATTTTTTGTATTTGCTTACTAAATACTGAACTACTGTAACTTTATGATTAGAATTTTCATTTTCTAATATATACAGTATAGAATCATGTAAGTATTTTCTTCCCTGAAGATGTGTACTAATTCCTATTAAATCTAATTCTTTATTAATTTTTTCAGATATTTTATCTTGGTTATTAATGTTAATCTCTTCTTTTTCTTGTTGCACGATATTACTTTTATATCCTCTTATTAAGAGTATTGTATTAATTACATTTTCTTGTGAATAATTATTTTGTTTTTTATAAAATATAAATTCTACTCCATTTTCATGAAGAAACTCATATACTGAATCTGAACATATATTTGTTGTTACTACTATTTTTGGCATAATAGTTAGCTTCATCTGTTTTAATTCTTTTAAAAAATTAAATCCTGTTCCAGTACCATTTCCTTTATTTAGTTCTAAATCCAATATAATTCCTTCTGGCATATAATCTTTTACATATTTTAATCCTTCAATATCGGATCCAGTCATTGCAACAAATTTTATATCTTTTCTTGCCTTGTTTATTTCTTTGTAAATATTACATTCTTTTATATCATCTTCTATAAGTAATAGTTTCATTGGTTTGTTTTCCATATCATTGCTCCTTATATTGATTTATTTATTGTTTATATAGTATCACAAAATATAACAATTTTGTATTATTTTTTATCACTTTTTATATTTTTTAATCATCTAAAATAAATTTAAGTGTTTATAAAAAGAGGTATTTAAATGAAACAAGAAATTGGAAAAAGAATAAAAAATATTCGTGAAAATATGAATATGACAAAAGAAGATTTTGCAAAATCTATCGGTATATCTGGTCAATATTTAGGTATTGTTGAACGTGGTGGCAGTTGTTTATCAGTAGAAAAGTTAAAATCTCTTTGTGATTTAACTAACTTATCTGCTGATTATATTTTGTTTGGAAAAGATAAAGATTTAATAGATACTACTAAAAAAATTCTATCTGAATTTAGTGATACTCAAATAGAAACAGGTTGTAAAACATTGAAAGAATTAGCATTATTTATTAAATCAATAGAATAATATTGAATATGTTATTTTGTTTTTGAAAATATTGTATTGACATTCTTAAACTCACTTGGTAAAATATGGTATGTAAATTACCAAATTTTGTAATAGGAGCGATTATTATGTTTAAAAATGTCAACTCGTTTATAAATAATTCTACTACAAGATTTTTTAGTAAAAAATCTTGTAAATCATTGGAATCTGTTAGGAATAATAAAGAATACACCTATAATGAAAAACAAATAAATATAATAACAGATTTATTAGTGGAACATGCTGATGTTCCTAAAGAACTAGTTGATTTACTTATAGATTCAGTTAAAAAAAATGTAGTTCTTGAATATGAAAATTTAAAATATCCAAAAGTATAGCTATTCTCTAGCATAGCTAGAAAATTTTAATCTATTAACAGTATAACATCTATCTTTATAATGTTATACTCTTTTCATTTTATTCATACACTATATAAAATTGATAAATACAATAGGAGCCGAATCTTTAGAGATTCGGCTCCTATGCCCACTATTTTAAGTGGAGAGGTTTTTTAGTGTTCATTAGTGGGGTCCTACGTGCCTGCACTACTGTACACTATACCTCTTAGAGCATCTTTTAATACACATAATAAGATACTCCTTCCTGCCACAAGTGTGGCGTCTCGGGTTATGCTTTCCCTTGTTAGAGAAAAGCGCTTACAAACATTGCATCAAAGCAATGTAGCATTATTATACATTTATTTACATAGTTTGTCAATAGTTTTATGTATATTTTAATTCTATATTATGTTTTCCTACTATTTCTTTAAAGGCTCCATATATTTCTTCATTAAAATAAATTGCACCACATGGCTTTATTTCACCATTATCATTTACTTGAATAGCAATATTATTTCTATCTCCTGAAAAGAAATTTATCGCACCTCTTAATTTATCTTTTTGGATTTCAGAAATGTTTGTTATATTTAATGTTAAGATTTTTGGGTTGTCCATTTTAGTTGTTTGGCAAAAAAGGGGTCTGTCCCCTTTTTTGCCATTAAATTCTGTTATGGTGTTTGCAACTATCTTTACTGGTTCATCTTCTCTTATACTTAATCTACCATCTATTAATACAATGTTTTCTTCTAATAATATATTTTGTGATTTGCTGTAGCAACTATCAAAAACAATTATTTCTGTACTTCCATATAAATCTTCTACTGTCATAAATGCCATTAAAGTATTTCTTTTTGTGTATTTCTTTTTTATTGAAGTTATAATTCCCACATATTTTACTTGTTTTCCATCTTCATTCAGATTACTGTCTTCATTCATTTGTAGCATTTGAAGTGTATTTATTGTAGAAACTTTTTGTATATCTTCTTTTATTTTATCCAATGGATGCCCTGATATATATATACCAAGCATTTCTTTTTCCATTGATAATAGTTCTTTTTCATCGAATTCTTTTAATGTTGTGAAACTATATTTCATACTTTCTATTTTTTCATCTTCTGCATTTCCTAAATCAAACATAGTAACTTGCCCTTGCATTGTTTTTCTGGATGTATCACTTATGGTATCTATTATTCCCTCAAATGATGCAAGAAGTGTACTTCTTGTTTGCTCAAATTCATCAAAGGCACCTGCTTTTATTAAACTTTCTATACATTTTTTATTTACAGATTCTCCTGACATCCTTTCACAGAAATCTGCAAAGCTTTTAAATTCACCGTTTTTTTCTCTTTCGCCTGCAATTGAATCAACTACTGCATTACCTACATTTTTAACACTTCCGGAGTCCAAATCTTATTTTATTCCCATCGACAGTAAATTTAGTATAACTTTTATTGATATCTGGTTTTAAAATTTCTATTTTTAATCTTTTACACTCATCTATATATTCTGGTACTTTATCTAAATTACCTAAAAAGCTATTTAATGTTGCTGCCATAAATTCAGGTGCATAATATGTTTTTAAATATGCTGTTTGATAGGCTACTACTGCATAAGCAGCAGCATGTGATTTATTGAATGCATATTTTGCAAACTCTGCCATTTCATCAAATATTCTATTTGCATCTTCCTTACTTATTCCATTTCTAACACAACCTGGAATTATAACATTTCCATTTTCATCTGTTTGCCCATTTATAAAGTTTTCTCTTTCTTTTGCCATTACATCTAGTTTTTTCTTTCCCATTGCACGTCTTACTAAATCAGCTCTTCCGAAGTGAGTATCCTGCTAGGTCTCTTACTATTTGCATAACTTGTTCTTGATATACCATACATCCATAAGTTACATTTAGTATAGGTATTAGACTTGGATGTGTGTATTCACTATGCTCTGGATTTAATTTATTCTTTATATATCTTGGTATCTGATCCATTGGACCTGGTCTATATAAAGAAACTCCTGCAATTATATCTTCCAAGCTATCTGGTTTTAATTCCTTCATAAAGTTAGTCATTCCTTGACTTTCAAATTGAAATACTCCAGATGTATTTCCACTTCTCCATGTTTCTTCAAAAACTTTTGGATCATTCATTTCTTTATCTATCTTAACATCTATTCCTCTGCATTTTTTTACAAGTTTAATTGTATCTGATATTACAGTAAGAGTTCTAAGTCCTAAAAAGTCCATCTTTAATAATCCTAGTTCTTCTAAAGTTGTCATTATAAATTCAGTAGATATTGTTCCTTCATTTACATATAGTGGAACATAGTCTATAACCGGATCTTTTGTAATAACAATTCCACATGCATGAGTAGATGCTTGTCTTGGCATACCTTCTAATCCCATTGCTATATCGAGTAATTTTCTTGTTTCTTCATCTGTTTCATAAAGATGTCCAAGTTCTCTATTTTGTTCTAATGCTTTTTTTATAGTAATATGAAGTTCATTTGGTATCATTTTTGCAAGTTTATCTGCTTCAGCATATGGCACATCTAATGCCCTTGCAACGTCTCTTATTACCATTCTTGCAGACATTGTTCCAAATGTTATAATTTGTGATACATGATCTCTTCCATATTTTCTTCCGACATAATCTATAACTTCGCCTCTTCTTTCATAGTCAAAATCTATATCAAAATCGGGCATACTAATTCTTTCTGGATTTAAAAATCTCTCAAAAAGTAAGTTGTATTTTATAGGGTCTATATCTGTTATTCCTAATGCATATGCAACTATTGAACCTGCTCCTGAACCACGTCCAGGTCCTACACTTATTCCATTTGTTCTTGCATAATTAATAAAGTCCCAAACTATTAAGAAATAATCTACATATCCCATTTTTTCTATTACTGATAATTCATAATCAAAACGTTCTTGTATTTCTTTACTTGGATTTTCCCCATATCTTCTTTTTAATCCTTCATTACTTAGATGTATAAAGTAATCTGTATGAGTAGCAAATTCTTTTGGAACTTCATAATTTGGAAGTTTAGTATGACCAAATTCAAATTCTACATTACACTTTTCTGCAATTTTCACTGTGTTTTCAATAGCTTCAGGAACATTTTTAAAATATTCTATCATTTCTTCTGGTGATTTTATATAAAACTCATCTGTTCCCATTCTCATTCTATCTTCATCTGTCATTCTCTTTCCTGTTTGTATACATAGCAAGATTTCATGATTATAAGCATCTTCTTTTTTTAAATAATGTGCATCATTTGTTGCAACAAGTGGAATATCTAGTTTCTTAGACATCTCTATCAATTTTTGATTTACTAATACTTGCTCTGGAAGTCCATTTGGTTGTATTTCTAAATAATAATCTTTACCAAATAAATTTTTATGCCAAAGTGCTACTTCTTCTGCTTTTTCTATATTATTATTTAGGATTTCTCTATTTACATTTCCTGCAAGGCATGCACTTAAAGCAATTAATCCTTCATGATATTTTTCTAAAATTTCATAATCTATACGAGGTTTATAATAAAAACCTTCTGTAAATCCCATTGAAACTAATCTACTTAAATTTTTGTATCCTGTTTGATTTTTTGCAAGTAATATTAAATGATAGTAATGGTTATCTATATTAGCTTCCTTGTCAAATCTTGTTCTAGGGGCAACATACACTTCACATCCTATAATAGGTTTTACTCCTTCTGCTTTACATGCTTTATAAAAGTCTACTACTCCAAACATTACTCCATGGTCAGTAATAGCAATAGAATCCATTCCTAATTCTTTTGCTCTTTTAGGTAAATCTTTTATTCTATTTGCTCCATCCAACAAACTAAATTCGCTATGGACATGTAAATGAACAAAATTTGCCATATTTTCTCTCCTTTGATGCCTGTATTATATTACAATTTTTATTTTTTATCAATAGGAAAAAAAGGCCTTGGTCCCCTTTTTTACTGTTTTTATTTTACATAATTTATTATTTCTCTTTACTATTTTACCAATTTATGGTATAATTAAAATGACGGCTGGATTATATTAATTAAATAATTCATTTGTTACCTATAAAGGAGAAAATAAAAAATGATAAAATTAGTTGCAAGTGATTTAGATGGAACTATAATTGGAAGAGATAATACCATTTTTGAAAATAACCTTAAAGCAATAAACGATATAAATAATAAAAATATAGATTTTGTAATATGCACTGGTAAGACATATCCAATCACAAAAGGAATGTGTGATAAATTCAATGCATCATATGGAATATTTGGAAATCGGAAACCAAATTATAAATTTAAAGACTGGTGAAGAAATCTATAAAAAACTATTAACTGATTCTGAAATTAATTCTTGCATTGATATAGCAAGAGCCCACAATTTACATGTTCACATATATACTGATAATGAAATAATAAGTGAAAAAGAACTTAAATATATGGATTTGAGAAATTATAAATTACAGCAAAATAAACACTTTGATGCATCTTTAAGTATAACTACTGTGCAAGATATAAAGCAATATTTATTATTTAATAAAGTTAACGTATATAAATTAATTATTTCTTCAGATAATGATTTATCTGACATCAAAAATGAAATTCTTAAAAAAGAAGATATTTCTATCACAACTATTAAAAAGTTTGGTGAATACAAAGATGACGTAATTAATAAGGAATATGAATATTTAGATATTACACCAAAAAATATAAATAAAGATGCTGCTTTAAAAATTTTAGGAAACTACTTAAATGTTAATAATGATGAAATTATGGCAATTGGTGATAACTTAAATGATTTAGATATGGTTAAAAATTCTGGTCTTGGAGTTGCAGTTGCAAATGCTTATGATGAATTAAAACAAGTTGCAAAATATACAACTGATAATACAGTTGAAGCAGGTGGATTTGCAGAAGCAGTTTACAAATTTATTGAATTTTAATAATATAAAATGAACAAAAGAGACTATCCCTTTTGTTCATTTTACATATATAATTTATTATTTTTAATATATTCTAAAACTTTTTTAGGTACATATTTTTCTATATTTTCTCCATTTTGTATTTTATCTCTTATAAAGCTCGAACTTAAATGTATTCTATCTATTCCCTCTATTTTTATTAGTGCTTCCCTATTTTTATTTAATATATCATTATTTATAATAATGTCTTCAAGTATATCATTATCTCTTTCTAAAACAATAATTTTATAATCTCTTAATAATCTTTCTGAGTCATTCCATGTTTCTAATTCTTTTAAGTTGTCTGTTCCCATAATAAAACATATATCATATTCTTGCTTATATTCTTTTTTTAACAAGTCTAATGTTTGGATTGTATATAATTGCTTATCTTGTCTCAATTCTATATCGGATACTTCTAACTTGTCCTCATTTTCGCATATAAGTTTTAACATATTATATCTATGCTCATCGCTTTCTAATTCTAACTTTTGATATTTTGTACTTACTGGAACAAAAATTAATTTTTCTATCATTTTGCACTTTTCTATAATTTGCTTTGATAATAAAATATGTGAATTGATTGGAGGATTAAATGAACCCCCAAAAACTGCTATAATTTTTTTTGGCATATCTTAGTTCTCCTTTGTAATCAATATATCACATTTTATATTTTATTTTCAATATATAAAATAAATTGTTGTTTGTAGATTAAATTTGTTTTCAAATCCGTAGGGGTCGCACCCCTGGGCGACTCGAAATTGTAATTTATTTGATAACCTTTTATACGATTTAGGGCAATTTCTTCGATGTATTCGGGTCGCCGAGGACGGCGACCCCTACATCATTTGCAACAGATTTAATCGTCTGGAAATTCAGGACAGTCCCCTTTTTTCCCTTTTGGAAAAAAAGAGGGACAGTCTCTAGAATTTCCTCACACAAATTACAATTTGCTAAAATCTTCTATATCTAGCATATCTACAGCCACATGTATTATTATTTCCATTATTTGAATTTGTATTGTTTGAATTATTAATATTATTTAAAATTTCATTTAATGTATTGTTTATATTACTTATATTATTTTCATTGTCCTCCGTATTGCTATTTAGTAAATTTGATAGAGCTTCACATATACAATTATTTACATTTGATTTACAAAATAATCTTACTAAAGCAGCAGTTATAAAAGCAAGTATTGTATATGCAAGTGTTGCAATTAAAAAAGTTTCATCAAATGCTGCAAATGTTACAATTAGAAATATTGCAAATATAAGTGCTGCAACACTAATTGGGCTATTTAATAGTTTTTGTAAAATAGCCGATATTATTATTACAGCAATTGGTAACGCAAAAAATATTAATAATGTATTCATAGTTTTACCTCCATATGTAATTTTATATATAATATGTAACTTGTTTTATTTTTGTTAATTTAATTGAATAAATTATTGTTTGTATAAAATGGGTGAAAAAGGGGCCAGGCCCCTTTTTCACCCACAAAACAAAAACAGACAGAAGAAATTTCTAAAACCCTTGAAAATACTGTAAAAATTATATATAATATATATATCAAATTTTGAAAGGAGCAAAAAGTATGCCAAAAAAAATTGTAAAACTTACTTTACGGTTTGAAGCAGATGATGGAAAAACAGTAGAGAGAGTAATCAAAGGAGAAGCAAATAAAATTTCCTACATTATGGATGAAGCAGGGCTTCTCGATGACAAACTCGAAGAATTTTTGGGATGCCAATGCAATCATATCAAAGAATAATTTCTTTGATATGATAGGATGTCTGCAGTAATGTAGGCATCTTTTCTTAAATTATAAAATAAATTTTAAATCAAGTATTAACAAATATTAAATAGTCAATTCATTTTTCTAAAAAATTCTATTTTTTATTTGCTTTTTTTGTTTTTTATGATAAAATAATTAATAATAAATTATTGGGAGGATTAATTATGGAATTTAAAAAATGTATGCGTTGTGGATGTTTTTTTATGTCAGATAATGATGTTTGTTGTAATTGTCAGTCAAGAGATAAAATGGATATAGCAAAATTAAATTCTATCTTAGATGAAAATAATAATTTTAATTCTGTACAAGATCTTTCTATTTTAAGTGGTATAAATATTAATAATTTAAATAGATATATTGCAAATAACCAAATATCTAATCTAAATATTAATTTATAAGTTGATTTTAATTATTATAATATATATTAAGATGTGGATTACTACCACATCTTTTTTAAATTCCATCTAATCCATTTTCTAAATTATATAAGCTTTTAAATCCAGCTTTTTTTAAAATTTTAATTGCTTTTTTACTTCTCATTCCACTCTGACAATATACAATTATCATTTTATCTTTTTCCTTTAGTTTGCAATCACAACACTTTTCTAATTCATATAGTGGTATATTAATTGCCCCGATTTAAATGTCCTTCTTTATATTCTTGAGGACTTCTTACATCCAATAAAATTGATTCTTCATTTACTTTTATAATATTTTTTACTTCTTCTATAGAAATATCTTCATCATTTCTATATTTTTTTAGTTTTACTAACAATTTGTTTATATTCATAATATCACCTTTAAATAAATTTAAAAACTCCATTAAAAATTTAAAATGGAGTTTTTGATTATTATATTATATGATTTATTGTCTAATTTTGTTCTTTTTTTAATTTTGTTAAATCTCTTTCAAACTTTTCTGTAAGTATTATTATTGAGATTATATATAGTATAATTGAAATAGGCATTGTATATTCATTAATAGGTATTCTTGTTATTGCATATATACTTAATAGCAATAATTGCACAATTATTATTACACATATTGTAAATAATATAACATTTAATATCCCTAATTCTTTATATCTTACTATAAAATAAGCTAATATAATTACAGCTGTTATGCATGTTGGAATAATATATGGTCTTATTATATCTATTCCACTTATTCTTGCATTATTTGTTACTAATAAATCATCATTTTCTAATTCTAAGCCATATCTTTCATTAATCTTTGAAACTAAATTGCTTAATTGTTCATCAGAAACAGATTTTGTTATTATTAAAATATCACGATCTAAATTGTTTACTTGTCTTGTTTTAAAGTTTCTTCCAAAAACTTCTGTTATTATAGATTCTACATCAGAAAATTCGAAGTCCGTTTCCAAATACAATTCTACACTTGTATTTTTTCCATATGTCAAACTATAATTCATACCTTTTGTAAATAACATTATTGCTCCTACTATTACTATAATTAGTATTACTGCTAGTAAAGATAATATTTTTTTATTTTTTAACATAACTTGTTCCTCCTCCAAAATTCGGTTTACGAATTTTGTACATTTAAGTTTAATGGCATAATTCGGTATTCCTTATTGGCATTTCTTACCAATAATGCCTTCACATTATTTATTCTTCAATTGTTTTTATTGTTATTTGTGTTAATATTAGATTATATAAATACATTGTTATAATTCCCCATACTAAAGTCATTCCTAAACTTGATATGCTAGCAATATTATTAAATGTAAAAACAATTGCTATTATATAAATTGGTATTAATCTTAATGCAAATTTAACTGTTGTATCTTTCATAAAATTGTTTTTTGAATTTTTAAATGCTAAATATATATACATATAATTTAATACTACGGATATTATTATACCTACTACTCCTTCTATTGTTATTTTAATATTTGTATATCTTAATGTTAATAATAGTAAAGATATATATCCAATTTGCAATATTACTGCAAGTATTCCTTTTAATTTCAATTTTATTATTAAATATATAAACATTACAATTAATACAGCAAGTAAAATATACATCAAAATATTTAAATCTGTTTTTGTCAACATGCTAGATACTGTGTATTCTGATGAATTATAAGTAATAGGCAATACTCCTGAATTTAAAACAGTAGCCATTTGGTTTGCAGATTCTGCATATTTTCTTATTGTTTCTGAATCAGTGCCTGTCCCTATTGAAACATTTAAAGTACCATCTGTTATTGTATCACCAAAATATGTTGTTCTATATGTCTCTCCATCAAAAACAATTGCTACTTCTTTAGTATCAGTGTTATCTTCTAATTCTCCTTCTTCATTTGCTACCTGCGTTGTTGTTGATACATATTGTTTACTTATTTCTTCAAGCTTTTTCTTTCCATCTTTATTAAATTTTATTTGCAAATATACTGTGTTTCCAGTATCTGTTTGTCCATATACTACTTTGCTATTTTCTATATAGCTATTATCCAATAATACCTCATTTGTTTCACTATCGGTTAATTCAAATACACCTTTTTGAGATAAATTAGATATTATGCTATCTGTATTATCGTCTTCTGTCATTTCTATTTGTATATTTCCATTATCAGTATCTTGTTTTATATAATACTGATCTGCTCCTAGTAAATTCAATCTGTTTCTAAATATTTGCTTCGATAATTTAAAATTATCTTGTGTTAATACTTCATCACTATTTACTTTGTTTTCTACAGTTGTATATCCATTTTCTTCTGTATACTCTATTCCTTCTTGTTTTTCTGTAATTTCATTTCCATCTTTATCGTAAATAGTAGTAGATTCTACTGTTCTGTCGACTTCAAAATTAACTGTCCTACTATTTGTAAATTCCATTCCTAATATATATTCTGGTACCCTATTTGCAACTTTATATTCTTCCTTTTTATAAATTCCAAAAAACGATGCACTACTGATTATTATTACTAATAATATAACTGTAATTATTGTTATTACTTTTTGTGGTTTCACTTTTTACTCCTCCTATAATAATTTTGTATCATTTATAATTAATTCAAACCATATTTTTAAATATTTTGCTGCATATTTACTCATCATTGTTCTATCCATAAATATTTCAAAATAATCTAGTACAGGACAAATATGGTTATCAATTGTTAAATCTAAAATTACTTTTTTATCTTTATTATTTATTATCAAATCTGCATGTGTAACAGCATAATTAACTCTATCGTGTATTTCAAATCTTGTCAAGTTTTTATTTACTACTCTATCTCTATGAACATCAGACTTGTCCGCAAGTATTAGTGCAGCTGATATATCACTAACGGCTGTACCAGTTTGTTCATCATGATTTCCTATTGCTGACATTATTTCTGTTCTATCTTTTATATCCATTCCCATATCTTTTAAAATATTATATGCAAGTATCGCTCCTGTATGGGCATGATCCACTCTATTTATTCCATTACCTATGTCATGAAGATATCCTGCAATTTTTGCAAGTTCAACTCTATGCTTATCATATCCCAAAGTTTCTAATATTTTACCTGCTCTGTTTGAAACTATGCTTACATGCCTTACAGAATGTTCTGTATAACCTAAAGCATCTAGTTGCTTTTGTGCTCCTATTACAAGCTCCTGAACTTCAGGATTCTTCTTTATGTCTTCTAATGTTAACATGTAAAACCTCCACTTTTGTAATTGTTTATATTTTATATTAAATATATAAAAATATCAACTGTTTTTTTAATTTCAACTTTTTGCTCGGAGCAAAAAGTTTCTTTTTTTAAAAAAGAAAAAATTTTTTAAGAAAAATGGAGAAATCGCTCCGAGCCAAAAGTTTCTCTTATCTGTTTACTCCTATTATTCCTCCTACGGCTCCGGCAATTATTGCTCCTATTATCATTATTATAGATTTTAAGTTTAACGCAAAATTTCCTTCTATTATACTTGATAAAATATAGATAAATCCAATATATATTAATCCAACTAATATTCCATTAATTATTCCGTTTTTCTTTACTGTTGACATGGATAAACTACTTCCTATTAATATACTAATTACTGTTATTATTATCGTTACTGTTGGAATTGTACTTTCTGCTATACTAGTATAAGTCAAAAGACTTGCAAATATTACTAATGCAATTAAAGTTATAACTATTGAAATTATACTTCCTTTTATAATTTTCTTTATATTATTTCCACTTTCACTCAAATTTTCAGATAATTTTATCATTATAAAAACCTCCTGTAACTACTTAATTGTATGTAGTATAAGAGGTTTTTAGAACATTTTTTCCGTTACAAATTTAATATCTTTTATATCAATTACATTTGCATAAACATCTGCTCTTTCATTGCTTGCTTTTAATATTCCTAAGCTTATTGTTTTATTTCTGCCTTTTCTCTCATAATCTATGAATTCATATTCACATTCCACAAGTTTTCGTATAAAAATCCTTTAAGATTTTTTGTGATTAGTTAAGTAACTTTAAAACCTTGAAATTTCATAATTTTTGCACTTTTTTGTTCAATTTTAATAATGACAATGTTTTCAGATTTTAGGTTTTTTTTGTTAATTATTTTTACTTTGTTAGATTTTAGTTAGATGATTTTAATAATAAAATGCCTACTATTTATAATATTTTCTTAAATTACTTTTCTTATCTTGTTTATAAATTCTTCTTTATCTTCTATTGAATAATATCCATCAATTTTTCCTATCATTTTTCCTGACTTAAATATAATTAATGATGGTAATTCTTTAATATCATATTTTTCTATAAATTCATCAGTTTCAACTTCTAATTTTCTATATGTTAAATCAGCAATATGCAACATATTAAAAATTTCTTTAACTGGTATTGACTTAATCAAACATTCCTCTGTATCTTCTTTAAATACTTCGATTAAAACCGTTCTTTTAGTTGATATTACTTTTTTCAAATCATTTTCTTTACAATAAAAAGGCATATTTATAGGTTGAGCACCATATCTATCTACCATTAAATCTTTAATTGTTCTTTTATCTTCTTCAATTTCTTTTTTTATTTTTTCTAATTCTTCTTCATTTTTAGCAAACCTAATAGCTCCAACGCCACAACTTTCATCTGATGTAGCACATTTCCCACAATTTATACATTTTTTCTCGTCTATTTCTAAAGTCTTTTTTTCTTTATTCCATTGAAAAGCTCCTGTTGGACATACTGTAATTCCATTACATACCTCTGCATTATCACAAATTTTAAAATTAATTACTACTGGCATTTTATTTTCTCCTTCTTAACATTTTCACTACACTTGATAAAGTTTCTACAAATTTATCAACCTCTTCTTCTGTATTATATTTTCCTAAACTTATTCTAATGGGAGAACTTTGTTCTAAATCAATTCCCATTGCTGTTAAAACATGTGATGGTTCTGCATTTTGAGAATTACATGCTGAACCTGTTCCAACACTTATCCCATAGTTTTCTAAAATAAATAATAATTCTTCTCCTTTTATTCCTTTAAATGCTATATTTGTAGTATTAGGAATTCTATTTTCTAAATCGCCATACAAATAAACATCTTCTATCTTTTCTTGGATTTTTAATTCCATATTATTTCTTAACTTTTCTAACTTTTCAATTGATTTATAATTATCTTTTAAAATCAATTCCACTGCCTTTCCAAGTCCAATAATATAAGCTACGTTCTCCGTTCCTCCACGTCTATTATCTTCTTGATGACCAAAAATTAATGGAATATATGGAACTTCATCTTTTTTATACAATACTCCAATTCCTTTTGGTGCATAAATTTTATGACCAGATAAAGATAAGGTATCAACATTTAATTCTTTAATATCTATTTTTATCTTTCCAACAGCTTGCACAGCATCACAGTGAAATAAAATATTGTGTTTTTTTGCTATTTCCCCAATTTCTTGAATTGGATAAATATTACCAATCTCGTTATTCGCCATCATAACAGCTATAAGAAAAGTATCTTTCTTTATAACTTTTTTCAGTTCATTTATGTCAAGCCTTCCTTTATCATCAACAGATAAATATGTAATATCATATCCTATACCTTCAAGATATTTCATTGTTTCTAATATTGAAGCATGTTCTATTTTTGTTGTTATTATATGTTTTTTATTTGGATTATTTCTAACCGCATTCATTATTGCACTCACATTACTTTCACTTGCACAGCTCGTAAATATGATTTCACTTTCTTCTGCATTCAACAATTCAGCAACATTTCTTCGTGTCTCTACTATTTTCTCTTTTACATCTTTGCTAAAAGAATATAAGCTACTTGGATTTCCATAATTTTCTTTTAAATATGGTAACATTACATTTAATACCTCTTCATCACACTTTGTTGTAGCATTGTTATCAAGATAAATTTCTTTACTCATAATAATCCTCCAATTGATATTATTGTAATTTTTATATTATATTCTTTAATATCTTTATTAATATTAGTTAATATTTTAACATGATTTTATTTTATACGCAATGAAAATAAATGTTTATTTTTCAATACTTTTTATTACTTTTGTAAATTAATTTATATTTTATATCTGCTATAAACTTATAGTACATTATTTGTCTCCTTTTAACCCATTTATTCTTTCATCAATCGATGCAATTATTTCATTGAATTTTGCTTGTTTTTCTTTTTCTTCTTCTACTTTATTTGCTGGTGCTTTTGCAATAAATCCTGGATTTGATAACATTTTGTCTGTTTTTTCTTTTTCAACCAAAACTTTAGATTTTTCTCTTTCTAGTCTTTCTATCTCTTCTCTAATGTCTACTAAATCTTCAAAAGGCATAAATACTTCTAATCCTTTTGCAACTACATTTATTGCATTTTGTGGAATATTTTCTTTTGTTTCTTGTACTTTAATTTCATCACTAAATCCTAGTTTTTTTAAGAACTCTTCTGATTCTTTTATAACTTTTTCATAATTTTTGCTCACAAATATTAGTTTAGATTTTTTAGATGGGTGTACATTCATTGTTGCTCTTACATTTCTTATTCCTGTAATTATTTCTTTTAGTTCTTCTACTTCTTCCTCTTCATCTTTAAATTCTAATTTTTTATCATATTCAGGATATTTTGATATCATTATACTTTCATCATTATTATACAATTCTTTATATATCTTTTCAGTAACAAATGGCATAAATGGATGTAAAAGTTTTAATGAATCTAACAATACTTTATTTAAAACATATTGAGCCGTTTTTCTAGTTTTGCATTCTTTATTGTATAATCTTGGTTTTACAATTTCAATATACCAATCACAAAACTCATTCCAAATAAATCCATAAATTTTATCAATAGCTACACCTAAATCATAGTTATCCATATTTACTCTTATTTCTGATACTAGTGTATTTAATTTAGATAATATCCATTTATCTTCTATTTGGAAATTAGAAGTTAGAGATTGGATATTAGATTTTAGAATATCTTCGTTAGTATTTTCTAGGTTCATTAGTACAAATTTTGCTGCATTCCATACTTTGTTTGCAAAGTTTGATGCTGCTTCTAGTTTTTCTGGCATAAATCTCATATCATTTCCTGCAGATGTACCAGATATTAGAGAAAATCTTAAGGCATCTGCTGAATATTTATCTATTATCTCTAACGGATCTATTCCATTTCCTAAAGATTTAGACATCTTTCTTCCCTGGCTATCTCTTACAATACCATGAATAAATACATCTTTGAATGGAACTTCTCCTGTTTGCTCTAAAGCAGAGAACATCATTCTTACAACCCAGAAGAATATAATATCATAACCTGTAACTAATGTATTTGTAGGATAGAAGGTCTTAAAATCTTCTGTATCATCAGGCCAACCAAGTGTTGAAAATGGCCATAATGCACTACTAAACCATGTATCTAGAGTGTCTGAATCTTGAATAAGATTTGTACTTCCACATTTTTCACATTTTTTTGGCTTTTCTATATCAACATTAATATGTGTGCACTCCCCACAATAGTATGCTGGTATTTGATGACCCCACCATATTTGACGAGATATACACCAATCTTGTATGTTTTCAAGCCAATTAAAATATGTCTTCTCAAATTTTTGTGGTACAAATTTTGTATCGCCCTTTTTCACTGCTTCTATTGCAGGTTTTGCAAGTTCTTTCATTGCAACAAACCATTGGTCTGAAATTTTTGGTTCTATTGTACTTTTACATCTATCATGTTTACCAACATTGTGAGTATAATCTTCTATTTTTACTAAATTCCCAAGTTCTTTTAATTTGTCTACTATTTTCTCTCTTGCCTCATACATATCTAGTCCTTTATATTCTGGAACTAAATCATTCATCTTGAAGTCTTCATCAAATACTTCAATTATTTCTAAGTTGTGAGAAAGACCTGCTTGATAATCATTTGGGTCATGTGCAGGTGTGATCTTAACACATCCAGTACCAAATTCCATTTCTACAAATTCATCTGCAATAATCGGAATTTCTTTATTCATTATAGGAAGTATACATTTTTTGCCTATTAAATCTTTATATCTTTCATCATCTGGGTGTACAGCAACTGCTGTATCTCCAAGCATTGTTTCTGGCCTTGTTGTTGCAACTGTTAAATATCTATCTTCACCTACTACTTTATATTTAATATGCCATAAATGTGTAGGTTCTTCTTCGTACTCTACTTCTGCATCTGAGATTGATGTGTTACAACATGGGCACCAATTTATCATTCTTTTTCCTTTATATATAAGTCCTTTATCATATAATTTTTTAAATACTGCTAAAACTGCTTTTGATAATCCTTCATCCATTGTAAATCTTGAACGACTCCAATCGGCTGAGCAACCTAATTTTTTTTGTTGATTTACAATTGTTCCACCATATTCTTCAGTCCATTGCCATGCTCTTTCTAAAAATTTCTCTCTTCCTAAATCAGTTTTGTTAATTCCTTCTTCTTTTAACTTTTCTATTATTTTTACTTCTGTTGAAATAGCAGCATGGTCTGTTCCAGGAAGCCATAGAGTATTAAAACCTTGCATTCTTTTATATCTAATTAATATATCTTGAAGTGTTCCATCTAAAGCATGCCCCATATGCAATTTCCCTGTTACATTTGGAGGTGGCATCATTATACAATAGCTCTCCTTTGTTTTATCCATGCTTGGTTTAAAATATCCATTTTTCTCCCAATTGTCATAAATTTCTTTTTCAAAACTTTTAGGTTCATATTTTCCTTCTAAATTATGTTTACAATTTTCACACATATTTTCTCTCCCCTTTTTTCTTTTTTGGATGGACTTAATTTAGTTTTTTTATTTTTCAGACGGACTCAATTTAGCGTTTTTTTCATTTTCAAATTTTTGATTGAAAAACTCCAAATCTAGTCTGTCCAAAAAAGGAAAAAAATAAATCGTCCTTAGCATAGGACGATTTTTACCGTGGTACCACCTAATTTATATAAATTAAAATTTATACATCTCATTTATCTTTAACGCAGATTTTACGAATCACTCTACTATTATTTCAAGTAATTAACTCCAAAGCTACCTTCATATTTTCATACTTTAAGAAGTTCTCAGCCGGTGACTTCTTTTCTCTTTTAAAGCTGTTTAAATATTACTCCTCTTTTTCACAGTTTTTCAATATGCTATACATCTTAACATATTTTTCTTAGAAAATCAATTAATTTTTAAAAGATTTGATTTTTTTATTTTTAAGTAGTAAAGAATGGCAAAAGTTTTGCAAATAACATATAAATATAAAGAGATACAACGGCAAATAATGTATCTCTTTTGTTTTTGCTAATTTTAATTATTATTCTTCTATACTGAATGTTAACAAACTAAAACATTTTTCAGCCTCTTCTTGAGAATTAGGATTTCCAAGAAGAATTCCTGTGTTAGAATTTTTAACTTTTATTATATAGTTATATTCAGAATTGTTATATGAATAAAATAAATATTCAATATCATTTGTTGAGCCAGTATCTATTACTTTTGCTAGAGAATCATTGTTTACTGCATTGATATATTCATCATAATAATTCATTTTTATAAAAGTTCCTTGACTTAATGTATTACCATCTTTAGAAATCGTAAATGGTAAATCAGATGATATATCATAACCATCTGTAGTATTTAATTGTATTTCTATATTGTCACCAGTTTCAACTGTAAATGTATATGATTTACTTGATGAGCATCCTGCTAGGACTAATAGCATTAATATTGTTAATATAGTAATTATTAGATATATAAATGTTTTTTTCATAGATATTTACTTCCTTTCCTTTTTTATTTTAAATAATTTTAACATATAGTCCACATTTTTCATCTGCTTAGAGAATAATTTATATTTTATAATTAACATAGTAATAATCTTACATGTTACAATAAACTAATGTCATTCCAATTATACTAAATAAAAGTCCCATTATTTTTAGTCCTAGTGTAGCGTCATTTTGATCTCCAAAGCTAAATATTTTTTTGTTATTGGTCTTGCATTATATATTAATATTACTCCTCTTTTTCACAGTTTTCAATATGCTATATATCTTAACATATTTATTTTGAAAAATCAATTCTTTTATTTACTAATTTTTATATTTAACCAGATAAGGAGCCCTTATTAGAGCCCCCCTCTTCGGAGATACAAATATGTAGAAAAGAATTCTTTTCCTTTACCTTACAGTATCTCTTTTGTAAGGTAATAATTGGTAATAATACCAATTATTTGTATTATTACATTTTTTTATATAAAAGTCAAATTAAACATAAATATATGTTTTTTACATATTACAATACACTAATATCATTCCAATTATACTAAATAAAAATCCCATTATTTTTAGTCCTAGTGTAGCATCATTTTGATCTCCAAAGCTAAATATTTTTTTTGTTATTGGTCTTGCATCATATATTAATATTACTCCGAACATTACTATTATTAGTCCTATTATAAATAATATTTTCATTGTTCCACATCCTTTTATTTTAAATATATGTACATAGAATTGCTTCTAATCCTATGTTTATATCTATTAATCCAGTTTTATAATTTTTATCTAAATTTATTAATTCTCCTAGAATTTTTCTTAATTCATTTATTTTAAAATATCCTGCTTGTCTTTTGTATTTAGATACTAAAAATGTTTGATTTGGTTTTAGTTTTAATACAGATAATACATCTCTATTTTTTTCAATACATATTTTAGTTAGATATATTTTTTTAAAATGGTTATATAAAGTTATTAATATCTTTTGTACTGGCTCTTTATTATATATTAATTCTTTTAATATTTCCATAGCTTTGGATATATCTTTTTTTCCTAATTCATCTGTTAAATCAAATATTCTTGTTTCAAATTCTTTTGTTGCGAGCTTTTCTACTGATTCTTTTGTTATAGTTCCACCTTTTCCTGAATATTCAATAAGTTTTCTGATTTCATTTATTAAATTCTGCATATTCGTTCCTGATGTTTCGATTAGAAAATTAAGAGTTTGTTCATCTACATTTACTTTATAGCTATTGCAAATAACTTTTAATCTTTTCTTTATATCTATTGGCTTTAATCTTTCAAAATTACATGCCACTCCATTTTCTTCTATTACTTTTGTAAGTTCACATTTTGAAATATCTTCTTCTATAAATACTAATATTGCAGTATCTTTTATTATATTTATATTTTCTTTTATATATTCTGCTATCCTTTTTTGTAGTTCATTACTTACTTTTGAATTTGATTTTCTTTCTTTTTTTAGTAATCCTGCATTTTTTATAACTATTAATTTTTTATCAAATCCAAAAGCTGGAGTCTCTATATCTGATACTAGATTATTAATATTAGTTTCATTTATTTGTATATAGTTGATTCCCAATACTAACTCTCCAAATAGCTTTTTTATTTTTTTTACTGCATTTTCTAACAGATATAGTTCTTCACCATAAAACAAATATATGCTATTTAATTTCCCTTGCTTTAAATCTCTTTCCAGATTATCTACTGTCATTATTCCTCCGTTTTTTTACCACATAAATTGTTATTTGTATAAATATATTCATATCCATAGCAAACAATATTGTCCATATCTATAGGAATTGAATAAATTCATAAGATGCCAAAGTTTTCGGTATCTAAACTAATTATTTATATACTTTATAAATTCATATCTAGTAATACCTTTAGGCCAATCTTTTATTTCAGCTATAAGGTTAAAACCTTGTTTTTCATAAAAACCTTTTGCTTGAAAATCTAATGTATAAAGATGTATACCTACTAAATCTTCCTTTTTACAATACTCAAAAGCCTTATTCATTAGATGTGAACCTATTCTATTTTCTCTAAAATTAGGGTCTACATATAATACATCTATATCTAGCCATTGCATTTTTTTGTGTGCCGTTATTCCCCCTATAACATGATTATCTAATAACGCATAAAATCCAAATGGGTCATTGTAACCTTTTTCTCTATAGGCCTTAAATATTGAGTATTCTGGGTGTTTTTCATTATTGAAATCTTTTATTCCTTTTTGTATTATTTGCTCATATTCCTTATTAGTGCTTACTATTATATTTTGTTCTATAATTTTTTTGTCATTCACTATTTTACCTCCTTTAATTATTATTTCTATTATAACATAGCAAAAATTATAACTTTTCTGAGAATTTGCATGAATGTGCATGGCAGATTGCTGCTGCCATACTGTCTGTTGTGTCATCTAATTTTGGCAGATTTTCAACATTTAATATTGTTTTTACCATTCTTTGTACTTGCATTTTATCTGCTCTTCCATATCCTGTTACTGCTTGTTTTATTTGTAGTGGTGTGTATTCAAATGTTGGTACATTATTTTTACATCCTACTATTAAAACAACACCTCTTGCTTGTGCAACATTTATTGCTGTTTTTGCATTATTATTAAAAAATAGTTCTTCTACTGATATTGCGTCTGGTTTGTACTTATCTATAAGCATTGTCAAATCATCATATATTTTTGTAAGCCTTAGTGGAAATGATACTCCTGCTTTTGTTGTAACTGCTCCACTATCTATTAATTTAAATTTATTTCCTTGATAATCAATTATACTATATCCTGTTATTGCAAATCCTGGATCAATTCCTAATATTCTCATCTTTTACCTCTTTTATTTTTTCCAATAGTCTATTATTATTCTAAATACCTCTGCTACGCTCCAAGCCTGTGCCATTGTCCCCTTAGGTAAATATGGCGTTTTTGAATCGTATATTTCTGAAATACTACCTATTGTACCTCTTTCAAACATTTCTTTTATAAAAGTTTTTCTTGTAGCTTCAATAAACTTTTGTCTTTTTTCTTTTAACTCTTTCTTTTTAATTCTATCTTTTTCAAATCTAATTTTGTTATTAATTGTATCATAATATAATCCTAAAAGCCATGGCCATGTTATGCCTTGATGATAACTTGAATCTCTTTTAAAGCTATCTCCTTCATAAACATCAATATAGCCTTTTTCACCTTTTGCAAGTGTTTTTAATCCATATTTATTAAGTAGTTTTTTAGTTACTGTTTCAAACATTTCCTCAGCTATTTTACCATTTGGATCTAAAATAGGATGGCTAAGTGATGTTGCAAATAATTGATTTGGTCTTGTTTTATTATCTCCTATTACATCATATAGACATTTTTTCTTGTTGTTATAGAATTTATTTTCAAAAGATTTTTTGCATTTATTTGCTAACTCTTCATATATTTTGGCTTGTTTCCTTTTTCCAAATTTATTACTTAATTCTTGCATGATTTTCAAACTGTTGTACCACATTGAATTTACTTCAACTATTTTACCATTTCTTGGAGTAAAACAGTAATTGCCATATTTTGCATCCATCCAAGTATTTTGGGTGTTCTCTGTTCCTGATGAAATTAAGTTGTCATCATTTAAGCATATATTGTTATCATCTAAGTCAATTCCATTCATATAATTATCAATTATTATTACTAGTTTATCATATATATTATTCTCTATAAATTTATAATCTCCAGTATATCTTAAGTATTTATACACTGCTTCAAATAACAGAAGAGAACTATCTACACTATTGTATAAAGGTCTATTATCATATCCTGAATATCCATTTGGAACTAATCCAAATTTAATATCTCTTATTGTTGTAAGTAACACTTCTTTTGCTATATCAAACCTTTTAGTAATCAATAGAAGTCCTTCAAATGCAATTAGGCTGTCTCTCCCCCAATCTAAAAACCAAGGATATCCTGCAATAATTGTATGGAGAGCAAATTGAGGTCTATATACTATAAAGTTGTCTGTAGCAATACAGAAGTCTCTTAATAGATTTCTTTTATTTAAGTCTTCTATATCCTGTTTTTCATTTATTAAACCTGTTTTATACATTAGTTCATTTATTCTTATAATTTCTTTATTAATTATTTTTTTAACATCTATTTCTTCTATATTCTCTTCTAGTGAGCATATAAATTCAATTTCTTTCTTTGAGTGTGCAGGCACAACTATCTCATATCTTCCTGGTACAACTAAATTCTCTTCTGGAAAAAATCCTCTTCTTTCTTCTTCTATGTAATACATATTTTTAAATGTATCATTATAATGTTCTATATAATTTCCTTCTGATACATGCATATATATTGGATTATTTGAATAATCATCTATTTCTATTTTTATTTTTCGGCTTTTTATATTTTGTTTTAGCATAAATTCATGATTTGAAGTCATTGTATGAAAATCTCTAAAGTTCATAACCGGAGATAAAGTGAATTTTATTTCATCCTCTGGATTATCTATTTTATATAAAATGCATACTGTATTTTTTCCATATTCCATACATATTAATTTTTTTATAGTAATACTATTAATTTTATATGTAAAAATAGGTATATATTCTTTTTCAAATTCTGTTTGATATTTAAATCCTTCAGAAATATAGTTTTTACATATATTGGAATACAAATTATAATTTTGTCCATTTATTTCTATTGACTCATCTAGTTTAGAAAGTACAAGATATCTTCTTGCAGGAGCACTAAGTGGTGCAACCAGTAATCCGTGGTATTTTCTTGTATTAATTCCAAATACAGTAGATGCACTGTATCCACCTATTCCATTTGTTATAATCCATTCTTTATCTATTCCGTCATTTAATGATAAATTTTTTGTTAGTATTTTCATTGGTATTCTCCTAAAAAATTAATTTTGCTAAGATGTTTCTTTGGGGACAGTCCCTAGAATTTTATTGCATAAAATTCAGGACAGTCCCTCATTTGCAATTTATTTTTTTTCTTTTTTGTTATATGTTTCTTTCAAAAATTTTTCTTTTGCTTTTTGTTCTTCTTCATCTATCATTTCTTTTGCTTTTTCATGTATCCTTATATTTTCTAGTCTTGTCTTTTCACTTTCTTTTATTGACTCTATTCTTTCCTTATATTTGTTACTAAATTTACTTGTTCTTTTAGTTTTATTCTCATCATTATTTTTTAATTTTTTGTTTTCTTTAAATCTCTTACCTTTTTTCTTTGTAGTTTTGGCCTTTTTATTTTCTTCTTTTAATTTTGAATTTAGTAACATATATTGTTCATCATTGTGTTTATCTTTAAATCTTAAATCACTACAAATTAATTCTATTATTAATTTTGCTGTTTTATCTGGATCATGCCTTATATAATTGCCTTCTGCTACAGCAAGCTCACCTTTTATTAATCTTATTCCTTTACCTCTAACATTTGAAGTATCTATGTTTACAATATCTGATCCCATTAAATTATATTTTCTTATGTATTCAGGTACAATTTCACCTACATCTGATATACAAAAGTCTATTATACCTTCTCCACTATGCTCTAATATACTGTTTATGTGATCAGATACATCATAATCATCAGTTTGTCCTGGTTCTGTCATAATATTTGATATGTATATTTTTAAAGCTTTACTTTCTCTTATTGTTTTTGCTACATTTTTTATAAGAAGATTTGGTATAACATTAGTATAAAGACTTCCTGGTCCAATAATTATTGCATCTGCATTCTGGATTGCTTCTAATACCCCAGGAGCAGTCCTACAATTTGATGGATTTATATATACTCTATTAATTTTTGTTACTTTATTAGATACTGTTTCTGCTATTTTACTCTTTTCTTTAACTACTGTTCCATCTTGTAATTCTGCACATATATTCATTTCATCTAATGTTACTGGAAGAACTTTTCCAACCATAGATAATATACTACTTGTTTTTTCAATACTACTTGTAAAGTCTCCATATATTTTTTGCATAACATATAAATATACATCTCCAAAATTTAGGTTCTTAAGTTTTCCATCTGTAAATGTATAATTTATTAAACTATTCATATATTCACTATTTGGTGAAAGTGCTACTATACTACTTTTTATATCATCTACTGGATTTAATTTTAATTCTTTAATAGAAGCACTTGATGGTCTTCCATAAGCAGATACTGGTACTATTGCTGTTAAATTACTCGTATAATTTTTTAGTCCTTTTAATATATTATTTATCCCATTTCCTCCACCTATTACTACAATATTAGGTCCTCTTTCATATATAGGATTTTTTGATACTAAATTTTTCAATTCATTATTATCACCTGAAGCATCTACATTTATATTGTTAGTTTCTATTAATAACTCTAGATTTCTTCTTTGAATATATACAATTCCAAGTACAAAACAAGTAAAACCTGCAACAAATGTTATAATTATCTGAAGTAAGTCTCCAAGTTCTAATCTATCAGATGATAATACTTTTGAAAAGCCAAAACATGTAAGTACTATGCCCACTAATATTAAAAACATCCATCTCTTTATTTTTGTACTATTTTTAAACCAATTTAAAAAATTTTTCATTTTTAATCTTCTCCTAAAACTTCAATTTCTAATTCTATATCAATACTAAATTCATCATGCACCTTTTTCTTTACTATATCAATAAGCGAAAGAACATCTTTTGCAGTAGCATTTCCCTTATTTACTATAAATCCTGCATGAATATCCGATACATAGCTATCTCCTATATTATAGCCTTTCAATCCACATTTATCAATAAGCTGAGCAGTTATATATCCATCTCCCCTTTTAAATGTACTACCTCCACTTGGAAAATTTATAGGTTGTTTTTCCTTTCTAGATTTAATATTTGCATCCATTTTTGCTTTAATTTCTTTTTTATTTCCTTTTTGCAATTGTAAAATACTTGATACAATAATATCATCTTTATTATTATTAAATCTACTAAATCTATATTTAAATTCATGTTCTCTGTTATTTATTTCATGTATTGTTAAATTTTTATCTAGATATTCAGAAGATACAACAATATCTTTAAACTCTCCTCCGTATGCACCTGCATTCATCTTAATTGCTCCACCTATTGTGCCTGGAATTCCAATTGCAAATTCTAAACCGGACAAGCCCTTATTATATACTTCGTTTGAAATCTTAGATAATAAAACACCTGATCCTATTTTCACTTTATTATCTTCTAAAAACTCAATTTCCTTAAAATCTGGCTTTATGACTATACCTCTTATTCCTCCGGTCTTTTACTAAAATATTAGTTCCATTACCTATAACTGTTACTGGAACATTATTTTCTTTTGCAACTTCAATTATAAATTTAAGTTCATCAATATTTTTAGGTTTTACAAATATATCTGCCGGTCCACCTATTTTAAATGACGTATGTTTGCTCATTGGTTCATTTAAATATATTTGAGTTTTATTCATTTTTTGAATAATATTATCATATATTTTATCCATAATTCTCCTAACGTTTTTATACATATTTATTCAATATTTGGTTTAAATATTAAATATCAGTTTATTGAATTTTATCATTCTTTTTAATTTTTTACAAGGTAAATATGGAGATTTTACTAGGAAGAAATTGTGGAGATTTCGCTCGGAGCTAAAAGTTCGAGAAATTAGCAAAATTAAAGCAAAATTCAAATTGTGGAAATTTTGCTCCGAGCAAAAAGTTTATTTGTAATAATATTATAATAGTGATATAATATTTTTAGGTGATTTATATGTTTGAAGATATAAGGAAAAATAAAATAAAATCAGTTTTTATTGTTTTTAGTTTTATATTAATAATTACTTTAATTTTATATTATATATGTATGGCATTTGATGTAAGTGCTCCTGTTGCAATTATAATTTCTTTAGGATTTTCAATATTAGCTAGTTGGGCTTCATACTATAATAGTGATAAAATTATTTTATCTGTCACTAAAGCAAGACCTGCAACTGAAGAAGAAGATAAAAAAATAATAAATATATTAGAAGGACTAATGATTTCATCAGGGCTTCCTTATAAGCCAAAACTTTATGTAGTAGAAGATTCTCAACCTAATGCTTTTGCAACAGGAAGAAACCCTAAGCATTCTATTGTTTGTGTAACAACAGGGCTTCTAGAAAAATTAGAGTATTATGAGTTAGAAGGGGTTATAGCACATGAAATGGCACATATAAAGAATTATGATATATTACTTTCAGCCGTTGTAACAGTAATGGTAGGTTTTATAGTAATGCTTTCTGATATTTTTACACGAACTTTTTTTTATAGAAGTGGCAGAGATAGAGATGATGATAACAAAGGAAATGCTATTGTAATGATTATAGGATTAGTTCTTTTAATACTTGCTCCTATTCTTGGAAAGATAATGCAAATGGCTGTATCGAGAAGAAGAGAATTTTTAGCAGATAGTACTGCTGTAGAATTTACTAGAAATCCAGATGGACTAATATCTGCTTTAAGAAAATTAGATGAAGACCCTAATGAATTAAAAGTTGCAAATAAAGCAACTGAAAATATGTACATTGTTAATCCTTTTAAAAATAAAGAAAATAAAAAAAGAAAAGCAGGTCTATTTTCTACCCATCCAAGTATTGATGATAGAATTGAAGCCTTACAAAATATAAGATAGTTGTAAATCCCGGGGTAGATTTTTTTCTAATCATTTCTCTCTTTCTCGGGTTTACACAATTTCCTTTCATAATCATATCTTAGCTAATTATATTATTTGCTATCTAAATTAAAATCAGTCTGGATTGCTTTACTATCATTTTCTAATAGACTTTTTACTACTGGCTCTATCTTATATCCTCCGTACTTTTCTCTTATTGTTTCTACTTTTCTATTTCCTACTATACTTTCTATTTGTTCAGAATATATGTTATCTGCAATTTCCTGTAATTGCTCAATATCTTCTGCATTATTAATTTTTCTATCTACACTCCTACCATATTTTTTATTTCCTTTTTTTAAAGAATTTCTAAAATTAATATCTCTACTTATCATCATTCCTTTTTTGAATAGATTATCTCTTTCAGAAATTCTATCTTCTCTTATTTTAAAAGGTGCATCTATTTGTATTAAATAATTAAATTGTTTATATACTGAATATAACCCTAATGTGCATCCGCTCTATAATAATAGCTTTTTTTCCCATTTTTTGAAATTTTTTTATTTGTTTACTCATAATAAGTTCTCTAGGTATTTTTAATAAACTACTATATATTTTATCTAAAAATTTATTTTTTCTTAATTTGTAGATAAAATTTGTTATTTTTTTATTTAAAACAATTTTTTCTTCCCCAATATTATTTGTATAACTTTTTGTTATTATCTTAGGAATTCGCTTAACAATTGTCTTAAAACTTGTTACTTCATCAAGATGAATAACTCCAATGCTATCATTTTTTTGTAGTATTCTAGACAAAGTTGTTTTTCCAGATCCGCTTTTACCGATTATTCCTATTATCTTCATTAATTTATCATCCTTCACATAATGCTTTTTTATAGAATTTTTGATTGTTTTTAATATTATATCAAAGTCATCATTTTATGAAATTGTAAAATTTCTTGCACTTAAGCTTATTATTAATTCCATATTATCATCTTTCGCTGCTTTGTTTTTTCTAATTTGTCCACATTTTTTGCATTTATATATTATTACATATCCCTTCTTACTACTTATTTCAATTCCTATTGGTTCTAATAACCCATGGCATTCCTCTTGTCTATCTCCAGGATTTATATCAACATGTTTTGAATACAAACAATGATTACAGTGATTTCTGCAAGAATATCCAAGTTTTTCTACTTTTTTACCACAATTTTCACATATAAATTCTTCATCTAGTTCTGTAAATTTTTTCAAAATTATATCTCCTCTTCAAATACACTTCCACCAATAAATTCTCTAAGGAGAGAATTCATTGGTACCAAATCTGATGGTATGGATTTAAAATAACTAAGCATTGAATGTATCCTTTTAGCTTCTGAAAATTCTGAAACCTCAGGACCTATCTCTTCTAATAGTGGCATTGCATAATCCTTTAATACACTAAGTTCATATATTAGTGATGAGTTAAACATTATATCTGCTTCTTCTTGATATGCAAATATATTTTTTGTTTCTCCTCTATTTACTGATGGCCACATTTCCAATGTATGAAGAGCATTATATCCCCTAAATTGATTGTCTCTTACAATTCTTCTTATTAATCTAGTATCTGTTGTGGAAATTCTATTATAATAATCTATATTAAGTACCGTTAGAGCACTGATATAAATTTTAAATTTTTGTTCCTTTGGAATTAAGAATGTAAGTTTATCATTTAAACAATGAATACCTTCCATTATTAAGATTTCATCTTCTTCAAGTTTCATTGTATTTCCTTTATACTCTTTTGTACCTTCATGGAAATTAAAAGTTGGCATTTTAATTTCTTCACCTTTTAATAATTTTAATAAATCATCATTTAGAAGTTTTGTATCAATAGCTTCTATTGATTCAAAATCATATTCCCCATTTTTATCTCTGGGAGTATCTTTCCTCTCCACAAAGTAGTTATCTACTGATATTGTTTTTGTCTTTAATCCATTTAGTCTTAGCTCAAGTTCCAATCTCTTTGCAAAAGTTGTTTTACCAGATGATGAAGGTCCTGCAATTAAAACTACTTTTTTCTTTTTATTATTTGAAATAGTATCCGCTATTTTTGCTATTTTCTTTTCATGTAAAGCCTCATCTAATAATATATAATCTCTTATTTTTCCACTTTTTATTATTTGATTCAATTTATATAATGTATTTACATTAAGTGTTTTATGAACATCTTCATACTCGTCAAGTGTTTCTAGTAATTTAGGACACTCAATAAAATCTTTAAGTTTATATGGATTTTTTCTACTTGGGTATCTTATTAAAAATCCATCGTGGTATTTTAATAATTCATACTTTTTTATGCATCCTGTTGAAATAGGCATAACTCCATAAAAATAGTTATAATAATTCTCACAGTAATAAAGTGTAACTTCTTTTTTTTCTTTAATATCTAATTGTAATCTACCCTTTAATGTGTTTTCTTTCTCATAAAAATTTTTAGCATCAGATTTAGACATGATTTTTCTTTCTATTGGTAAATTATTTTTTATTATCTCTTTTACTCTTTTATTTACTTTATCAATCATATCATTAGTTACCTTTAAATTATCAACCTCACATAACATCGAATGATATAATTGATAATTTATTGTAAGTAAAGCATTAGGATATATATCTTGAAACGCTTTAGCAACTACATAGATAAGGCCTCTTTGATATACTCTCATCCCATCTTTATCCGTAATATCTATTAATTCTATAGTCCCACTTGATGGAATTTTAAAATTAAGTCCTTTTACTTCATTATTAAATTTGCATGCTATTATTTCATTATTGCTTTTTTCTATTTCATTTTTAAATAAGTCATAAACTTTTATATTTTTTTCAGTATTAAGCACTTTATCTTTATATATTATTTGCATATATACCCCCAATTAAACTTAATTTATATTAGCAATTTCTAATATTTTTAAGGTTGCAATTGTATGCAACCTTAAAAATAATTATTTGGTATTACTTTAAAGTGATAGTGATTGTTTGTCTTTTCCGTTTGTTTTTATTCTAAACATTTGGCTATCTCCATTATCATCTTGATCTGTATAATAAATCCATCCATTATTCACGTTTATCATTGTAGAATATCCTTGTACATCTACTATTTTTGTTTCATCTTTACCATTTAATTTTATACTGTAAATAGATAAGTTACCACTATCATCTGTTTTTGCATAATAGATTTTATCTTTATCAAAATTTATATTATCTAATTGAACATTTCCATCTATATCACTTATTTTATTTTTGTCTTTTCCATTTGTTTTTATATTATAAAGATGATAATTATATTTAAATTCATTTTCATCATAACTTTCATAAATATAATATATATAATTATTATTTATAAAAAATACTTTTGATGAATCATCATCTATTTTTGTAACATCTTCACCATTATTTTTCATTTTTGCAATGATATATTTCCCATCATTGATATATGAATAATATATCCAATTGTCTATAACCTCATAATTATCAATTGCTTTTTTTGATAATATTTGTTTATCTTCTCCATTAGTTTTTGCTCTATAAAATTTAGACTCTTTAAAATAATATATCCAATTATCTATAACACTAATTTTTCCTGTATCTACATCTTCTATAATAGTTTCTTTATCTTGTCCATTAGTTTTCATTTTTGAAATATTATAATCACCTGAAGTTCTATCTAAATAATATAGAAAATTACCTGATTTATTAAGATAAAGTCCATAATCTGAACTTACTTTTTCTTTTTTGTCACTATTTGATTTTACTTTATAGATTCCATCGGTATTACTATCTTTAAATCCTAAATAATAAACCCAACTACCTTTTTCTACGGAAAATCCTGAATTGTTTAAATTTCCACTTGTATTTCCTAATTCTGTTTTACCAAATGTAATAATTATACCTAAAACAATAATAATTATTATTAATGCTACTGCAATAATTATAGACAATTTTTTATTAGATATAATAAATGCAGAAATTTTATTCTTTGCATTTGATAAAATCTCTTTAATCTTATTTTTTAAATTTATAATTTTCTCTTTCATATTTTCCCCTTTCTCATTAGTATCTTATTTGATTTTATATAATGATTATATAATTTTAATAGCACATTATCAAGTATTTTTTTTAGTTTTTTGGATATACTATTATTAATTAAAAATGAAGAGTAAACTATACAAGAACTCTTCGACTTTTGAAGGAGGTACATATATGAATAAAAAAAGAGTTAATGAAATTTTAAATCATAGACAATTAAATGAGGTTTATTACAACGAAAAACCTGTTTGGATACAAGAAGTTCATGATGACATTGCTAAGATTGGATTTTTAGATGGTTCTCAAGAAAAAGATGTATATATTGATGATTTATATGAAAGCAATTTATATGATGATAATTAATGTACTTAAAAAGGCCGTTTATAATGGGATATTTTACACCGAAAATGCAATAAATATCCACCGGTATAACCGGTGGATTTTCATATGAGCCTATAAGGCTCTATTACTAGCCACCACTTAAGTGGT
>CANQIC010000005.1 GCA_947623865.1 uncultured Clostridia bacterium
TGATTAATTATGCAATTTAATTATAAAGATTAAATTTTTATATATTTTTGTTTCACATCATTGACACAACAACATTTCCAAAAGAAAATAGAGCCTCTGTGACTAGCGATAAGTGAAAAAGTAAATGCAATTATAAATAAGTTCCATTGCAATAAGTCTTACATTTGGTTTTACTGTACAACATAAAGCAATTCTGTTATAATAAATAAGCAAATGTTTTTGGTAGAAATGGAGCAAATTTATGAAAAATTTTGAAAAATTTTGAAAATAATAAACAGCTTTCATTAAGCCAAAGAAATAGAATTGAAGATATGTTAAATCAAAGAAAAAGGAAATTTGAAATTGCTAATGAATTAAATAAAACACAATCTACTATTGCAAGAGAAATCAATAAGCATAGAGTTTTAAAGCCTCATAATATTTATAACTCAAATAATATGTTTAATTGTAAATATTTTAATAATTGTAAAGTTTGTACAAATATGTGTAAAATTTTTCAACCTATATCTTGTAAGGAAAGAGATAGAAATATTGGTGCTTGTAATAATTGCCCAAAACTAAAAACTTGTAATTTAGATAAACATTTTTATTTTGTTGATAAAGCTCACCAAGAGTATAAATATACTTTAATTGATTCTAGACAAGGGGTTAATTTAAATTCTTCTGAATTGATTGAATTAGCTCATATTATTTGCCCTTTAATTAAACGAGATCAATCAATTTATACTATTTTAAATAATCATATTTTTATTAGAGAAATACTTCCAATTGCATTTACTTTTTTACTTGACGATATATTGGTTTGTATTATGAAAGTTTGTTTTAATTTATTTTAAAATCTCTATTTTTCAAAACTGCCCCTCTCTTACTATTAATAACAATAAAAAACAGCACAGCTATTTATTAATGCTGTGCCGAAAAGCTTAATATTCATATTAGCTTTTTTGATGAATTAATCCCTGTTTAAGTCATCTAAGAATTTCTGAGAAATATGTGATTTGTTATTACAGTAAGGACATTCATATTCATATACTGGATATTTTTTTCCT
This sequence comes from uncultured Clostridia bacterium, assembly GCA_947623865.1. Lineage (GTDB taxonomy): Bacteria > Bacillota > Clostridia > TANB77 > CAG-508 > CAG-452. Next base: position 1,050 of record CANQIC010000005.1, read on the forward strand.
TCTGTTCTGAAACTATATACAGAGTCTTTAAGCAAAGTTATGTTTATTTCTCTTCCACAGACAGTACATAAAAGCCGTGCTTTACTTTCTTGAATAACTTGCATAAGATAAATCCCTCCTTATAATAATTTATCTGATTATATCATAAATTTCTCAATATGTCTAGAATAATAAAAAAGCAAAGGATATTCAAAAATAAATTACTTCTCTCCTATTTTATAAGAATTTGACAAAATTTGTATTGTATAATAATTTAACTAAATTAACAATATCTCTATCATATATTTTTCTAGATTCTTCAAAATAAAGAATATCTTGCCTTAGTTTAGGAAGTAATTCTATTAATGAATCTAATTTTTGTTTATTTTTAAGACAAGACTTCCATCTTCCACAACCTAGATACGCTAATTTATCAGCATCTTTTACTAATAATCCTTCTGTAGTTTTTGGTTTCATATTCCACTTGTGATTTTCAATTGCTTGAACACATCCTTCTATAAAAAAACTATCATAATGATTTTTTTGTAACTCTTCTTTAAGCATTTCAGCAGATATTTTTTCATGTCCTATATTTTGTTTTATTCTACCAACGTCGTGCCAATATGCACTTATCATACAAACTTCTTTATTTATATTTACATTTATAATATTTAAAAGTTCTTTTGTATATTTTACCACATCATTCATGTGGTTAATATCATGTTCGTTATCTTTGATAGTATTCATATAATTTTTAGCTATATCTATAACTTTTTTATGTCTATATTCTATTTCTTCATATATCATAAATAATTATAATACCTCCTTTAATTATAAATTATTAATATGTCTTTTTTATAAAAACTTCTTAAAATTGATTATCGTGCGTGGTTTTTTTTAGCCATTTTCAGTATTTTTTAAGAAACACATTGATTTTTTAATTTAATACTCTCTTTTAAATTAAAAATTATTACTTATATAGATTTTCTTTTTCACTTTGTTCTTTTAAGCCCAATATCTTATTATTCCATAAATCAATTGGTTCATTTGTTAAACTAATAGAATAAATATAAACATCTGCAATAAAAAATTTATCTTTATCATCTTTATTGTCATATAGCTCTTTTGTTAGTCCTCTAGATGCATATAGTTTATGAGCAGATTTTGCATACTCATCGGTATATAACCTGAATTTTATATATCCTTTTCTTTTAGCTAATTCTATTGTCTTATCTAAAACTATTCCACCATAACCATTATTCCTGTATTCTTCTAAAATTCCAAACCATCCTAGCCATGCGGTTTCTGGATATTCATTATATGAATATATTCCCGTTACTCCTATTGGTCTATCTTTTAGATATACTATATAATAATCCATTTCTTTTCTGTATGGATCTTTATTAATTTGTTCTATAAAATTTTGTCTTGCATCCTCTTCAGGAAAAATTTTATTTTGAATTTCACATGCTAAATTTAAGTTTTCTTGATTAATTGTTACGAAATTAATTTTATCTTCATCGTAATTATTACTTGTCATAATTTTAACTCACTTTCAACTTACTATTTATCTGATTATATTTGTTTCAAAGATTAAATTTAACCTATATTTTGGTTTGTATTATCAAAGTTTTGCGTAAATAGAGGTAAGATAAATATATAAAATAGCTTATTTCCTATTTAAGAATATTATATTAATGTGATTACATATTGTTATACTAATATTTCTTTAATATTTCTGTCTAATTTTGAAAGAAATTGTCCAATATGAAAACCATCAACAAATCCATGATGAACACATATCATTAAGTTTATATAGTATTTTCCATTTATATTCTCATATTTATCCCAAATAAATTGTGGAATTGATATTTCTTTATTAAAAATAGGAACAAACCCATTAAATTGAAACCATGGTTGACATGAAAGCCATATTTTATCAAAATTAGAATCAGCAAGATTTTTATTTCCGTTAAAAAATTCATTTTCAATTTTTTTATATTCTTTTATATATTCTCCAAAGTCGCTAATTGCAGGAATATCGTAGTATCCAATATTATCATCATTTTTATGCATTTGAGTATAGTTTGATCTTATTTCGTTACAATAATAAATTTTCCCTTTTTCATCATATCTATATTTAAAATTTTCAATTTGATTTACTGTCTTTGTAATGAAATAACCTAATGTAGCATAAAACTTTCTATGTATCTTACAATATTCTACTACTTTAGTTACATCTACTTTTATGGTCATAATAATAAATGGGTTTGTACAACTATTATAATGCTCAAATAGTGATTGTCTATAAAAATCTTCTACTACTTCTATCATATTTTATTTTCCTCCTATTCATAAATACTGTTATAAATTTTATATATAAGCATATTTTTAACTAAATCATTTTTTTTCATTTTTTAATAATTCCTTTATTAATTCTGATACAGTTTCTACTTCTGATATTGCTACTTGTTTCAATTCATTAACTGAATTTTTCATACAATAACCATTAAAATCTTTTACCATTTCAATATCACTATATCCATCTCCAATAGAGTAAACATCTCTATTATTAACATTTAAATTTTGCGTTAATAATTTAATAGCATTTGATTTATTGGTTTTATTTGAAATAATTTCTATAGAATTACTTGTAACATAGTAAGAAATTACATATTTACTATATTTACTGTTTATTTTATTATTTACCTGTATTGCTTTATCTTTAGTAGCATACTTAATATGTATCTTAGTTAAATTTTTATGGGTAAAATCAACTCTACTTTTTAATTCACTACAACAAAAATTATTTATACATTCTTCTAAAAATACATCTTTTTTAATATTTTTAATAACTTCATTACAAATAGGAAAGTTAAATATTATATTATCGTATTTATCCAATACCGTTGCCCCATGATTTAAAATAACATAATCATAATTTATATCATAAGCATTTACTTTATTTTTAAAATCTAAAAAACTTCTACCTGTTGCTATAATAAAAATATTTCCATATTTTTTAAAGTTCTCAACTTCTTTTTTATTTATTTCAATATCCTGATCATTTAAATAGAATGTTTGATCATAATCACTTACTAATATTTTTTTCATTTTAATTCTCCTATTGCTTTTGAAAGTAATGGTATATTAGATACATTTATATATTGAATACTTGTGATAAAGATATTTTAATTGCTTTTTTTTAGATAGAATCTCTTCCATAATGTGTTTTATTTTATTTTTTAAAAGTATATCATTTATATACTAAAATGTAAATCTTTTGTTTTTATTGTATTTTGTGATTTTAAATAATGGTTGCATTATATGTAAACTTATATTATAATTGTGTTAATTTCTTATGGAAAGGAGGGTTAGTGGTGGCTAAACTACGGATTTTGAGTAGAGAAGAGGTCAAAGAAATGTATCCAAAACCGAAAAAAAATGGATATTTCTCACCGATTACTAAAAAAGTTTGGAAAGTTTTGAATAATACAAAAAACGAAGAGGTAGTTTTTGTTTTAGTTAAAGATTCTAAATTTAGTAAGATCAGTGTGGATGATGACTGGAGCTATAAATTTAAAGTTTGTTATGATTCTTTAACGGGTAATAAAGATTTAATCCCAGGAAAGAGTTTAAAGTTTAACTATATAGTTGATAATGCGGTTACAGATACAGAATGTTTAGCAATTTGCTATTCTTATCCTACTTAATTAAGTCCATTCACTTACCATCAACAAAGAGAAAGTTGTATTTCAACTTTCTCTTTTACTTTTCTAATATATTATTAATATATAATTATTATCTGAAAATAATATTTCTTTTAAATTTTATATATCACTCCTCTCTCCCATTTTGCATAATTTAAATATAAGCAAGTATGGAGGCTTTTATGAATATAACTAAATTTGAAACTAACTTTAAAAGAAAACTTTTTATGTATGAAACTCATAATATTTATTTAAAGCCTGATGTATATAAGGAAGAAAATAAATTAATAAATATATATCCTTTCTTTGAGTTTCAAGAATTTTTTGGCTTTGGTCGGTGCTCTAACCCGGCTCTACCTGTTACAATTTATCTAATGCTACTAAGGAAGTCTCCGATAGAATTTTAGATGAATACTTTTCTAAAAATAAAATGAATTATAATATTTGTAGATTAAGCATAGGTAGTTCAGATTTCAGCATAAATAGTTATTCATATTCAAATGATAAAAACTTATCAGATTTTTCAATTTCTGAAGATATGAAATATGTAATACCAATCATAAAAAAAGCTCAAAATCGAAATATGAATTTAAAATTTTTGGCATCTCCATGGAGTCCTCCTGCTTTTATGAAAAATAATAAAAAATTAACAGATGGAGGAAAGTTACTTCCCAATTTTAAAAAAATTTATGCTAATTATCTTGTAAAATTTATAAAATCGTATAAAAAAGAAAATATTAATATAAATTATATGACAATTCAAAATGAGCCAAATGCAAAACAAGTATGGGAATCATGTTTGTACACTTCTAATGAAGAAATAGATTTACTTACTAATTATATTTATCCTGAATTTAAAAAAAATAATATAAATACAAAACTTTTAATTTGGGATCATAACAAAGAAAAACTTTTAAATCGATCTATTGATTCTTTTAGAACTTTTGGAGCTCTTGATAAAATTTCGGGTATAGCTTTTCATTGGTATACAGGTGACCATTTTGAAAATATCGAATTAGTAAAAAAATCATTTCCTAATAAATTATTAATCCATACTGAGGGATGCACAGGTTATTCTGCTTTTAGAAAAAAAGATGAAATTATCAATGCGGAAATATATGCACATGATATTATTGGTGACTTAAATGCCGGAATTAATGCATTTATTGATTGGAATATGGTACTTGATAATCAAGGTGGACCAAATCATAAATATAATTTTTGTAATAGTCCAATAATGCTAAACAAAAATAAAAATAATTATATTAAAAATCTATCATTTTATTATATAAAACACTTTAGTAAGTTTATAAAAAAAGGAAGTAAAAGAATTGGATTTAGTAAATTTTCCGACAAAATTGAAATTACAGCCTTTAAAAATCCTGATAATAGTGTTATTATAATATTGTTGAATAAAAATGATTTCAATGTAGAATATAATCTTAAAATAAATGAACAAATATTACATGATAATTTAGATAGTCATGCTATTGTTACATGGAGGTGTAATTTATGATAAATAGAGATTTAAATCCTGATTTTTTAAATTCATTTTTAGACTATAGTATTACTATACTTAATAAATCTCCTAATAGTATCAAAGAATATAACTATGACTTAACTAATTTTTTAAAATTTATTAAGATAGAATTTAAATTAACAGATGAAAAAGATTATTCTAAAATAGATATAAGTGATTTAACTTTAGATGTTATAAAAAAGATAAGATTAGAAGATATTCATAAATATATTTCATATATGGCAACAGAACTTAGAAGTAAACCTGCAACTCGAGCAAGAAAAGTTTCTTCAATAAGAATATTTTTTAAATACCTATCTTCAAAAGCTAAACTAATAGATAGCAATCCTGCTCAAAATTTAGAAACTCCTAAGCTTGGAAAAAGAATGCCTAAATACTTATCACTAGATGAAAGTAAAAAACTTTTAGCAGTTGCTGGAAGTGATGATAATAGAAATTCTGAAAGAGATTATGCGATAATTACTCTATTTTTAAATTGTGGAATGCGTTTATCTGAATTAGTTAATATAAATATAAAAGATATAACATTTAGCGAATCTAAACTTAATGTTATTGGTAAAGGTAATAAAGAACGTACTATTTACCTAAATAATGCTTGTATTTCGGCTATAAATGAATATTTATTAGTTAGACCTAAAGAAGGAATAAAATATGATTCTAGAGATGCACTATTTTTAAGCGAAAGACGTGAAAGAATTAGCAATAGAACAGTTCAGCTTATAGTAAAAAAAGAACTATTAAAAGCTGGATTAGATATAAATAAATATTCTGTACATAAATTAAGACATACTGCAGCAACATTAATGTATCAATATGGAAATGTTGATATTCGTGCACTCCAGGAATTACTAGGTCATGAAAGCATTTCAACAACTGAAATATATACACATGTTGATAATAGCCAAATAAGAAATGCTGTTGAAAATAATCCACTAGCAAATTTAAAGTAATTCTCTATACATTAAAGAAAATAGCTGACATAATATGTGCCAGCTAACAAAGTGACAATTAAACTATAGGTATTAATAATTCTTGATTTATACTTATATTACTATTATCTAAATTATTTATTTTCATTAAATCATTTATAATGTATCTTATATCTTTATCTTTGTAATAGCTATTAGTTGTTTGATTTGTTTTAGCAATATTCCATAAGGTGTCACCCTTAGATACACATATTGTTTTGTATTCAATTTCTTTATGTGATAAAGTTGCTTTACTAACTAATAAAGTTATAACTAAAATCATTCCTAATATTATTAATATACTTCTTATAAACTTTTTACTATTTTTTATTTTCATATTTACATCTCTCCTATTTTCTTTATATTTTCATGTGTTTTGTATTTTAATTGTACGAACATTTATTTGTTAGGTTTATTATATCGAACATATGTTTCTTTGTCAAGTTTTTTTTAATTTTATTTAAATAAATTGTTGTTTGTAAAATATCAATTGATTTCTAGAAAAGGTTATATTTATTTGTTTCTCAGTTACGCGATCCAGCTTTCGTTACATGAAACTGTTGTTGCTTTAGCAACTTACAGGTTCAGTAACGGAATTCGCGTTGGAAACAAATAAATAAACCTTTTCTAGAGAACACTTAATTAAATAAATTACAATTTGCAAAAATTACGTATATACATTTATTTATTTATATGATAAAATATTTATATTATTTTATATTTAAAGGAGATTCACAATGAAAAATAAAGAAACTATTGTAATTCTAGATTTTTATAGCCAATTTAATCAATTAATAGCAAGACGTGTTAGAGAATGCAATGTATATTCAGAGGTATTGCCTTATGATGTATCCATTGAAAGAATTAAAGAAATTAACCCTAAAGGAATAATATTTACAGGAGGACCTGCAAGCGTATATGAGGATGATAGCCCAAAATGTGACAAAGAAATATTTAATTTAGGTATTCCAATTCTTCGGAATTTGTTATGGTATGCAATTTATGAGTAATACATTAGGAGGAAAAGTAGAAAAAGGAACAAAAAAAGAATATGGAGAAACAGAAGTAAGTTTAAATACTTCTTCTCCACTCTTCGAAGGGTTTGATAATAAAAATATTTGTTTAATGAGTCATACGGATTTAGTAAAAGAATTGCCATCTGGATTTAGATCAATTGCAACTACTGACAATTGTCCTACTGCAGCTATAGAAAACAAAGAATTAAATTTCTATGGTATTCAATTTCATGCAGAAGTAAATAATACAGTAAATGGCGTTCAGATAATTAGAAATTTCTTATATAACATATGTAAATGTTCTGGTGATTGGGTAATGTCATCTTTTGTAGAAGAATCTATTAAAAATTTAAAAGAAAAAATCGGAGATAAAAAAGTATTACTTGCTTTATCTGGCGGTGTTGATTCTTCAGTTGCGGCAGTTCTTTTACACAAAGCAATTGGAAAACAACTAACTTGCATATTTGTAGACCATGGTCTTCTTCGTAAAAACGAAGGTGATGAAGTAGAAAATATATTTAAAAATCAATTTGATATAAATTTGATTAGAGTAAACGCTGAAGAAAGATTCTTATCGAAACTTGCCGGTGTTTCTGAACCAGAAAAGAAAAGAAAAATAATTGGTGAAGAATTTATTAGAGTATTTGAAGAAGAAGCCAAAAAAATAGGAACAGTAGATTTTTTAGTTCAAGGTACAATATACCCTGATGTTATAGAAAGTGGTAAAGGAAAAGCTGCAGTAATTAAAAGTCATCACAATGTAGGAGGACTTCCAGACTATGTAGATTTTAAAGAAATTATAGAACCTTTAAGAGATTTATTTAAAGATGAAGTTAGAAAAACTGGTTTAGAATTGGGTATACCTGAAATGTTAGTATTTAGACAACCATTCCCTGGTCCTGGACTTGCAATTAGAATTATTGGAGATATAACAAAAGAAAAGCTAGAAATATTAAAAGATGCTGATTATATATTTAGAGAAGAAATTGCAAATAATGGATTAGATAAAGAATTGAACCAATATTTTGCTGTTCTTACAAATCTTAAATCAGTTGGTGTTATGGGAGATTACAGAACTTATGATTACACACTTGCTTTGAGAAGTGTTTGTACAACAGACTTTATGACAGCAACTTGGAGCAGAATTCCTTACGACATATTAGAAAAAGTATCAAGTAGAATTGTAAATGAAGTAAAACATATAAATAGAGTTGTATATGATATAACTTCAAAACCACCAGCAACAATTGAATGGGAATAAATATATAATATAATAAGATAAATACAAAAAGCAGGAATATCATTTTCCTGCTTTTTGCTTGAGTAAGTTAAAGTGATTATCAGGCTTAGCTATTCTTTTTTAGAAATATTGATAGTAGTTAGAGACTTGCAAGAATCAAATGCATTATAATGAATTTGAATTACACTATCTGGAATAGTGATGTTTTTTAAACCTGTACAGTTAGCAAATATATGATTTTCAATCACTTTTATTTTTCCTGAAATAGTAACATTTGTTAGTGCAGTACAGTCAGCAAATGCATACGTACCAATTTTAGTTACACCTAGAATAATAACATCTGTTAGACTAGTACAGCCATAAAATGCCTCCTCACCAATCTTAGTTACATTTTCTCGAATAATAACATCTGTTAGACTAGTACACAAAGCAAATGCATCATCACCAATTTCTTTTAAAGTACTTGGCAGTTTAGCACTTGTTATTCTTTTACATCCCTTAAATGAACAATCATCAATTTTGATTACACCTTCTGGAATAATAACATCTGTTAGGCTAGTACAGCCAGAAAATGCCCATCCACCTATTTCTTTTAAAGTACTTGGCAGCTTAACACTTGTTAGGCTAGTACAGCCAGAAAATGCTTCCTCACCAATTTTAGTTATACCTTCCGGAATTACTAATTCTGATTCTTCTCCATTATACCGAATTAGTATCGAGCCTTGTATTTCAAACATATAATTCTTCCTCCTTAATTTTAATTAGGTTTTTATTAATGCTATAACGAACCCTTACTCACAGTTTGCATAGCTTGCGACATGTATTATGTCTACATGTTAACATTATAGCAAAATACATTTTTTTTGTCAATTAAAGGTAATTATCTATTTTATTTAATAAATAAAATAACTCCCAACCATATGAATTATGGCTAGGAGTTATTTCATAAAAATTATTTATGACTTATATGAATTATCAATTTCTTTAAGCATTACATCATGTGCTCCACCTTCTGAAATACTTACATCAGAAACCATTGTTAATCTTGCAACTTTATGTAGTTCTGGGATTGTAGTTGCACCACAGTTGCACATTGTAGATTTTATTTTAGCAATAGTAATATCTAAGTTTTCTTTTAAAGCACCTGCATAAGGAATATATGAATCAACACCTTCTTCAAAAGCAAGTTTATCTTTTGCTTCTCCTCCTAAATCATATCTCTGCCAATTTCTTGCTCTGTTTGAACCTTCACCCCAATATTCTTTAACATAGTTATTTCCTACTTTTACAACTCTTGTTGGACTTTCATCAAATCTTGCAAAATATCTACCCATCATAACATAGTCAGCTCCCATTGCAAGTGCTAGTGTTATATGATGATCATATACTATTCCACCATCTGAACAAACTGGTATATATATTCCTGTTTCTTCAAAATATTTATTTCTCTCATCTACTACTTCCATTAAGGCAGAAGCTTGTCCTCTACCTATACCTTTTGTTTCACGAGTTATACAAATAGATCCACCACCTACTCCAACTTTAATGAAATCTGCTCCGCTATCAGCTAAATATCTAAATCCTTCTCTATCTACTACATTTCCAGCGCCTATTTTAACATCTTCTCCATATTTTTCTCTTACGAAATCAATAGTATTTTTTTGCCATACAGAATATCCATCTGATGAATCCATACATAATATATCAACACCTGCTTCTACTAAAGCTGGTATTCTTTCTTCGTAATCTCTTGTATTTATTCCTGCACCTACTATATATCTCTTATTTTCATCTAATAAAGAATTTGGATTATTCTTTCTATCTTCATAATCTTTTCTAAATACTAAATATTTTAAATTTCCTTCTTCAGTTAATATTGGCAAGCAATTTATTTTCTTCTCCCAAATTATATCGTTTGCCTCTGATAAACTAATTCCTTTTTTGGCCCAAATTACATTTTCTTTTTTTGTCATGAAATTATCAATAGGATCATCTTGGTTATCTCTTGATAATCTGTAATCTTTATTTGTTACAATTCCTAAGAATTTTCCATTTGCAGTTCCGTCATCTGTAACCATAACTGTTGAATGTCCTGTTTCTTTTACTAAAGCTAAAACCTCTTTTAGAGATGTTCCTGCTTTAACATTTGAATCACTAATTACAAATCCTGCTTTGTGTTTTTTTACGTGATAAACCATTTCTGCTTGAGCCTCTATTGATTGAGAACCAAAAATAAAAGCAAGTCCACCTTCTCTAGCTAATGCAATCCCCATTTTTTCACCTGATACAGATTGCATTATTGCAGAAACCATAGGTACATTTGCATAGTACTTTGCCTCTTCTCCTTTTTTAAATTTAACAAGTGGTGTTCTAAGTGATACATTTGCTGGTATACATTTTTCTGTAGTTAGATTTGGTAATAATAAAAATTCATTAAATGTTCTTGATATATCTGGTAATATTTTTGACATTTTTCTTTCCTCCTTCAAAAACTCGAAGAGTTTTTGTACTCTTCATTTTTTATTTTTCACTCTTCACTGCTATTTAAATTTCTTATTATTATACAACAAATATTTATTAAATACAACACAAAAACAGGAAAATTTCTTTTCCTGTTTTTGATTGAGTAAGTTTATTTGTAACACTTTTTGTTGTAGCTTATAGGTAAGTGACTTTTTCTAGGCTTTTACAGCCTTCAAATGGCGATGTATCCACGTCAGCATCCATTCCAATTTCAACTGAACGTCCTAAAAATGTGACATTTCTTAGGTTTTTACACCAACCAAATGCTCCTGAACCTATTTTAGTTAAACTTTTTGGCAAAGTAACACTTGTTAGACTTGTACACTCCTTAAATGCTCCTGAACCTATTTCAGTTATACCTTCTAAGAAAATGACAGTTGTTAGGCTTCTACACCAAGCAAATGCCTTGTAACCTACTTTAGTTAAACTTTCTGGTAAAGTAACACTTGTTAGACTTTTACACAAACCAAATGCTTCTGAACCTATTTCAGTTATACCTTCTGAGAAAGTAACACTTGTTAGGCTTATACAGTACTCAAATGCTTCTAAACCTATTCTAGTTAAACTTTTTGGCAATGTGACATTTGTTAGGTTTGTACAACCCTTAAATGCCTTGTTACCTATTTCAGTTATACCTTCTGAAAAAGTGACATTTCTTAGTCTTGTACACTCCTCAAATGCTTCTGAACCTATTTTAGTTAAACTTTTTGGCAATGTAACACTTGTTAGGCTTGTACAGTTGTTAAATGCCCATCCACCTATTTCAGTTAAACTTTCTGGGAAAATGACACTTGTTAGACTTGTACACAAAGCAAATGCTTCTGGACCTATTTTAGTTAAACTTTTTGGTAAAGTAGCACTTGTTAGACTTTTACAATCCTTAAATGCCAAATCACCTATTTCAGTTATACCTTCTGAAAAAGTAACACTTGTTAGACTTGTACACTCCTTAAATGCTCCTGAACCTATTTTAGTTAAACTTTTTGGCAATGTGACACTTGTTAGGCTTGTACAGTGCTCAAATGTAAATCCATTTATTTCAGTTATACCTTTTGAGAAAGTAACATTTGTTAGGCTTCTACACCAAGCAAATGCTCCTGAACCCAATTTAATTAAACTTTTTGGCAATATAACACTTGTTAGACTTGTACACAAAGCAAATGCTTCTGGACCTATTTTAGTTAAACTTTTTGGTAAAGTAACACTTGTTAGACTTGTACACTCCTTAAATGCTCCTGAACCTATTTCAGTTATACCTTCTGAGAAAATGACACTTGTTAAGCTTGTACAGTTGTAAAATGCCAAATCACCTATTTCAGTTATACCTTCTGAGAAAGTAACACTTGTTAGGCTTGTACACTTATTAAATGCTCCTGAACCTATTTTAGTTAAACTTTTTGGCAATGTAACACTTGTTAGGCTTGTACAGTAAGCAAATGCTTCTGAACCTATTTTAGTTATACCTTCTGAGAAAATGACACTTGTTAAGCTTGTACAGTTGTAAAATGCTCCTGAACCTATTTCAGTTATACCTTCTGAAAAAGCAATACTTGTCAGACTTGTACAGCAAACAAATGCCTTGTTACCTACTTTAGTTAAACTTTTTGGCAATGTGACATTTGTTAGACTTGTACACTCCTCAAATGCTCCTGAACCTATTTCAGTTACACCTTCCGGGATTACTAATTCTGATTCTTTTCCATGATACCGAATTAGTATCGAGCCTTGCATATCAAACATATAATTTTTCCTCCTTAAATATAATTAGGCCTTTCTTTAATACTAAAGCGAACCCTTACTCACAATTCGCATAAATAAAGAAATAATAGCAAACATATATTATGTCTACATTTGAATTATAACAAAATTCATCAGTTGTGTCAATTTATGCTATTAATTTAAAAAAAGTATTAAGAATCCTTAATACTTTTTTATATATATTTAATAATATTCATTTATTTTATGCTCTTGGATGAGCTTTTCTATATATATTCTTTATACTTTCATCTATTAAATAAACACAAAAACAGGAAAATTTCTTTTCCTGTTTTTGATTGAGTAAGTTTGTTTGTAGCACTTTTTGTTGTAGCTTATAGGTAAGTGAATTTTTCTAGGCTTTTACAGCCTTTAAATGGCGATGTATCCACCTCAGCATCCATTCCAATTTCAACTGAACGTCCTAAAAATGTGACATTTCTTAGTTTTGTACACCAAGCAAATGCTCCTGAACCTATTTTAGTTAAACTTTTTGGCAATGTAACACTTGTTAGGCTTTTACAATCCTTAAATGCCCATTCACCTATTTCAGTTATACCTTCTGAGAAAGTAACACTTGTTAGACTGGTACACAAAACAAATGCTTCTGAACCTATCTTAGTTAAACTTTTTGGGAAAATAACACTTGTTAGACTTGTACACTCCTCAAATGCTTCTGAACCTATTTCAGTTAAACTTTTTGGCAATGCAATACTTGTTAGACTTGTACAATCCTTAAACGCCCATTCACCTATTTCAGTTATACCTTCTGATAAAATGACAATTGTTAAGCTTGTACACCAAGCAAATACCTTGTTACCTACTTTAGTTAAACTTTCTGGTAAAGTAACATTTGTTAGACTGGTACACCTATAAAATGCCTTGTTACCTATTTCAGTTATACCTTCTGATAAAATGACAGTTGTTAGGTTTGTACAGTTCTCAAATGCTTCTAAACCTATTTTAGTTAAACTTTTTGGCAATGTAACACTTGTTAGGCTTGTACACTCCTTAAATGCTCCTGAACCTATTCTAGTTAAACTTTTTGGGAAAGTAACACTTGCTAGGCTTTTACAGTACCCAAATGCCATGTTACCTATTTCAGTTATACTTTCTGGGAAAATGACAGTTGTTAGATTTGTGCTGTTGTAAAATGCAAAATCACCTATTTCAGTTATACCTTCTGAGATAATGACAGTTGTTAGGCTTGTACAGTTCTCAAATGCTTCGAAACCTATTCTAGTTAAACTTTTTGGGAAAGTAACACTTGTTAGACTTTTACAATCCTTAAATGCCAAATCACCTATTTCAGTTATACCTTCTGATAAAATGACAGTTGTTAGGCTTGTACAGCAAGCAAATGCTCCTGAACCTATTTTAGTTAAACTTTTTGGCAATGTGACATTTGTTAGACTTGTACAGTGCTCAAATGCTCTTGATCCTATTTTAGTTAAACCTTCTGAGATAATGGCAGTTGTTAGTCTTTCACAAAAAGCAAATGTTCCTGAACCTATTTTAGTTAAACTTTTTGGCAATGTAACACTTGTTAGGCTTGTACAATACCCAAATGCCATGTTACCTATTTCAGTTAAACCTTCTGAGAAAATGACAGTTGTTAGGCTTGTACAGTGCTCAAATGCTACTGAACCTATTTTAGTTAAACTTTTTGGGAAAGTAACACTTGTTAGACTTGTACACTCTTTAAATGCTCCTGAACCTATTTCAGTTACACCTTCCGGGATTACTAATTCTGATTCTTTTCCATGATACCGAATTAGTATCGAGCCTTGCATATCAAACATATAATTTTTCCTCCTTAAATATAATTAGGCCTTTCTTTAATACTAAAGCGAACCCTTACTCACAATTCGCATAAATAAAGAAATAATAGCAAACATTATGTTTACATTTAATATTATAACAAATACCGATTTTTTTGTCAATTTATGCTATTAATTAAAAAAAGTATTAAGAATCCTTAATACTTTTTTATATATTTAATAATATTTCATTTATTTTATGCTCTTGGATGAGCTTTTCTATATATATTCTTTATACTTTCATCTTGGAATTGCATATATACTTGTGTTGATGATATATCTGAATGTCCTAGCATTGTTTGGATGGCTTTTAATTCTGCTCCATTTTGTAAAAGATGTGTTGCAAAAGAATGTCTTAAAACGTGTGGTGTTATATCTTTTGCTATATGAGCTTGTTCTTTATAGAATTTTACTATTTTCCAAAATCCTTGTCTCGTTAATCTTCTTCCATTTATATTTACAAATAATGCTTTTTCTGATTCTGTTTTAATTAATATTGGTCTTGAATCTTCTATATATTCTTTTAAAGCTTTTAAAGATATTTTTCCTAGTGGTATACTTCTTTGTTTATTTCCTGTTTTACATATTACATAGGCTTCTTTTAAATTAACATCTTCTATATTTAAAGAAATTATTTCAGTTACTCTCATTCCTGTTGCATATGCAAATTCAAGCATAGCTTTATCTCTAATTCCTTTTAAATCAATATTCTTAGGTTGTTCTAGTAATAATGAAACCTCTTCTGATGTTAAAATACTTGGAACTCTTTTTTCTATTTTTGGTGATTGTATACCTTCTGTTGGGTCTGCTTTCACTTTATTATTTCTTAATAAAAATTGGTAAAATAATCTTATTGAAGCTAAATTTCTTGATATTGTAGAAGATTTTTTATTCATATCATGTAGATACTGTAAATATGTTTTTATACCATTTGACTTTACTTTTGTATAATTTATATTATTTGCTTCTAAATATTTTTTATATTGAAGTACATCCCTTCTGTAAGATTGTAATGTATTATCTGATAACTTTTTATCATTTTTTATAAAGTCTAAAAAACTTGCTATTTGTTTGTCCATAATTTAGCTCCTTTCTAAAATACTATTATGAATAATTATTATGTATATATTTATATCAGATTAAATAAAAAAAGTAAATAGATTTTTTAATATTTTATAATTTTTTTATTATATATATTTTATTATTAATAATAGAATATTTTTAGATACATATACTTCAATTAATGACGATAGTATTAATATAGCGGTTATTAATAAAGAAATTAAAGTATGTCTTAATATTTCTATCTTTATGTTTTCTCTTCTCTTGTCTTTCATTATTGAATTATGAAGTCTCATACCACTTACAGCAAGAGCTAATATAGAAGGTATAAACAAAATATTTTGCAATAAAAGTATGGATACCAAAAATAAAATTCCTTTTCCGACTACCAAGGCTTAATATAATAGAAGAAATTGTATATCCTAGGCAAAATCCTCTAAAACATATTGTTAAATAAACAATAGATATACCTATAACAGTAGATCCCATAAACCATAAAAAAACAGCAAGCATCACATTCTTTTTTATTGAATCTTGTAATAAAAGTAAACTGTTTATATCTTTATTATTTTTTAAATCTTGTGTAAAGGAATTTATATAATTAGTAATTTCTGATGATTGATTTTCTGAAGTATTGTTTATAAATATAACTCCAATAACTATTCCTATCAGAAATATAATACTAACAATTAAATATTCTTTTATATTATTTTCTATATGAGTTAATATAATTTCTTTAAACCTAGATTTTTTTCTCATTCTTTTATATCTTCTGTTCATTATGTACCTCCGAAATGTTTATACATAATGTGTATTCATTTTATATAAAAAAAGAACTATAAAATGAGGGACATGTCTCAATCTATGAGAAATGCCTGTAACTGAGGCTTGTCCCTCAAACCTTGTAAAAGACATGCCTCAATCTATGAGAAATGCTTGTAACTGAGGCTTGTCCCTCAAACTTCTCAAAAGACATTCCTTTATCTATAAAAACTGTTTATATAGTAAAAGAACAGAGGACTCTTTAAGAAGAGCCCTCTGTTCTTTTATTGGCCAGTTATTATGATTCTTGTCCATTCTGATTTTACATCTTCCCATGCATCTGGCATGGAATAATGTTTTTTGATTATTTCTTTCATCATATATAAATGTCCACTAAGAAATACTATTGTATCTTTTTGATAGTTTCTTTTTATTTTTTGATAATACCTTGCTAATTCTAAAATAAATTTAAAATCATAAGCATAATTCGTATAAACTACTGCAGTAATAGAATATGCATCATAATTTGTATCATCTTCTATTATATGATATCGAAAATTTTTGCCCAAAAAATCAGCAATTTCTAAAAAAAATTCAAAATTACCTTCAGCACGAGATTTATTCACATACTCATATCTTTCTTCAATTGTTTGAATAGGATTATTACTAAACTGAGTAATTAAATTCCGAACTATGGTATCTTCTTTTTCTAGTTTTTTCTGCATTTGCATATCAGTCATCATATTACCTCCAAATATTTTATTGGTGACATTGTCAGTGCCTGACCTACAACTGACATCTGCTTTTTTAGCTTGCTCTTGGCAAGATAAAAATATAATAACATAATTTTGTATATAATGCAAATTTCAAAAATTATTTCTTTTTACGGTTTTATCTAAATTAGAGCATATAAATGTTAATCATTTGCTCTAATTTGTCCATAAACACCTCCACCACCTTCTTGTATTTTAAGTTTACCTTCTCTTGCAGCAACAATGTTGCTCGCTATTTTTTCTCCAACAACAGCTTCTATGTCATCTTTAGATAATTTATGAATTATGTTCATTTCTGTTCCAAAAGCATTTAATAACTTTTCTATACTTTTCTTTCCAATACCTGGAATAAATGTTAGTGGTACTTGATATACATATTCTGGTCTGTTTTCAGGACTTTTGGTTTCTTTTTTATCTTTTATAGTTTCTATTCTATCATAAACTCCCATAGTTATATTCTTGCTATCACAAGTATCGCATAATGTTACTGGAGCTTCTCCTTCTATATTTTTTCTACACACTTCGCAATAAGTTCTATGATATTTACCGAGTTTTGGATCCATTCCATAATTTGCAACTACTTTTCTTCCATCTTCATTTCTTAATGCTTTTACTAATTCTTTAAAACTTATATCATCCACTAATATCTTATTATATTCCCTAGCTATTTTTGGGAGCGAATGAGCATCAGAATTCGTTATAAAGGTTTTTTGTTCTAATTCTGATATTTTATCTGCTAAAAAGGTATCTGAACTTAAACCTAACTCTATGGCTAGTATTTTACTGTATTTATCTTTAAATACTTTTTCTAATCTATCAGTACAATTTCCGTAAAAACTTTTATGTGGTGTAAAGCAATGTGCTGGTATTAATATTCCGTTATATTTTTCCACTATATCTACTAAGTCGTACGCTGAAATATTAGCTCTTTGTGAACTAAGAGTAATATTTTTAATATGTGTACTCATTTCTTTTGAAAAACCTTTTATATCATCTAAATGTGGAAAAAAGCAAATATTATGAGCACTACCACAATGTCCGTTTAATCCTTCTTCAGATGTTTCTATTTCACTTCCTAATATTATACAAACCTTATCTTTATATATAATCCCACCATCTTTTATTTCGTAAGCCTCTCCTGTTTTTAAGAAATTTTCAATATCTTCTATTACATATGGCGAAGCACAATCTATAATTCCTACAATATCTATTCCTTTTCTTTCTCTGCATTCTTTTGCTATATTTGCAAAATTTAGACTTCTTGCAGCTGTTATCTTTATTGGTTTATTGTTTTGACTTCTTCCTATGTGTACATGTAAATCTGCAAAAATTTCATACATATATTATTCCATCCTTTATACAAATTTTTAGGTTGCATAAATTGCAACCTATTTATTATTATAAATATAACCCAAAATCATCATTTTTGTTTTCTACAGGTTTTTCCTTTTGCTCCTTCATTTGTAACGCATATTTATCATAGTTAGTAGTTATATTTCTAATATAGTCTGACATAGTTTGATTACCTGCATCCTTTCCTAATTGAGATAAAATACTTTTTCTATAAAAATCTATCATGCAATATTTACCTCCTTTGCTATATTTATAAATTCTTTAAAATCATTCAAATAGGCATTATTGCAATTTTTTAAGTTTCTACTCTCTAATAATATCAAAGCTTCTTCTATTGGAAAAGCTATTCTTTCTGGCCTATCTAAAAGCATACCTCCAAATTGATCTGCAATCTCTAATATATCACTTTCTTTTTTTCTAGGTAGACTATTACTGTATCTATTTTGCTGCTCACATATTATACAAAAATCTTTAGAAAAGCCAAGTTTTGCTAAAAAATCTGCTCCTTCCTTTGCATAAGCTTTTATTTTTTCCATATCTTGAGCATTATTTACTTTTTTACATCCACATAATAACATAGCTGTTATTACTTTATTTTTATCTACTTTTATATTCATAGTGTCAATAAATAAACTCACAATTAATGCTTTAAAAATTACAGAATTATCAAAAAATATATTTGTTTTTTTCTTTAAATATGACATTATTTCTACTTTTTTACCAAAATCTTCTTCTGCTAATATATATTCTGCAAATGTTTCCATTATTGCCTCCATATACCTTTATTTTTATCCATTATATTCCAAAAGATATTGGATTTTCAACAATGTTACGCAAATGTAATATTAATGTAATTTTTTGGTAATAGATTAAGTTTTTTCAATTAGCTTTAATCTCTCCTCTTGCAAGTTCATCACATCTATTATTAAATTCATTATCACTATGACCTTTCACTTTTATAAATTTTACTCTATGTATTTTTGTTAAATCATAAAGTTCTTGCCAAAGTTCTTTATTCTTTACAGGATCTTTTCCTGATGTTTTCCAATCGTTTTTAATCCAATTATATATCCATCCATTATTAAATGCATTTATGACATAGCTACTGTCACTATATACTTCTACTTCACATGTTCTTTTAAGCTGTTTTAAAGCTTCTATTACAGCAGTTATTTCCATTATATTATTAGTAGTTTTTTTATTGCTACCACTTATTTCCTTTTTTACATCATTAAACATTAAAATTGCACCCCATCCTCCAGGTCCTGGGTTTCCGTGAACACGCTCCGTCTGTGTATATTGTAACTTTGTCCATATCAAATTCTCCTTTATTTTATTATATAAATTGTAATTTATTTAATTAAGTGTTCTCTAGAAAAGGTTTATTTATTTGTTTCCAACGCGAATTCCGTTACTGAACCTGTAAGTTGCTAAAGCAACAACAGTTTCATGTAACGAAAGCTGGATCGCGTAACTGAGAAACAAATAAATATAACCTTTTCTAGAAATTAATTGATATTTTACAAACAACAATTTGTATTTTTTTAATCTTTATGATATTATATCAATAAATATATCTATTTTTCAATAATTAGGAGTAAATAATGAGTAAAATATTAGCAATAGTAGCTGAATATAATCCATTTCATAATGGGCATTTATATCACTTACAAAAGTCTAAAAAAATGCTTAATCCCGATTACTCAATTTGTATAATGAGTGGTAACTTTTGCGAGCGTGGAGATACTTCAATAATTGATAAGTGGTCTAAAACAGAATCTGCACTTAGATGTGGCTTTGATTTAGTTATTGAACTTCCAGTAGTTTATAGTATTTCAAGTGCTGAAAATTTTGCTGAAGGTTCTTTAAAAATATTAGGTGCATTTGATAATGTTATTCTCTCATTTGGCACTGAATGTGGTGATTTAGATGCTTTAAATAATATTGCAAATGTTTTATATGATGAACCAAAGGAATTTTCAACTATATTAACTCATGAATTGTCTAAAGGATTATCATATCCCAAAGCCAGAGAAAATGCTTTATTGCTTTATTTAAATGATGTTAGAAAATATGCAAATATTCTATCAAATCCTAATAATATACTTGGAATTGAATATTTAAAAGCAATAAAGAGATTAAAAAGTAAAGTTACACCTTTTACAATAAAGAGAATTGATGCAGGATACAATAGTTTAAAAATAAAAGATAGACTTGCAAGTGGGACAGCAATCAGAAATTTAATTAAAAATAATGAAGATGTAAAAAAATTGATGCCTACCCCGTCTTTTAATATTCTTTCAGATAACATTGCTCATGGTAAAATAGTAAACGATATTCATGTATTTGAAAAGGAGATAATATATACTCTAAGGAAAATGAGTCTTCAAGAAATCTCTAATCTTCAAGATGTTAATGAAGGTCTTGAAAACTCGATTAAACAAGCTGCAAATTCTTGTAATAATCTAGAAGACTTAATAAATTCTGTAAAATCTAAAAGATATACACGTTCTAGAATTCAAAGAATTTTACTTTACTCTATTCTAAATATAACTAAAAAAGATATTCAAGATTCTTATAAAGCAAAACCTTATATTAGAGTATTAGGAGTAAGTAAGCATGGTAAATCTTTATTATCACAAATAAGCAATTCTAAATCAAAATATACTGTTGTAACATCTGTTAAAAAATTTATGGATATCAACAATAATAGAGTTTTAAAAAACATGTTGGAAAAAGACATACTTGCATCCAATATATATACTTTAGGTTACGAATATGATTCAAAATCAAACTTAGATTATACTAAAAAGCTAATAACAAATTAATAATAAAAAATGACAGACCTATTTTGTGATATTTTGCACAAAATTAGTCTGTCATCTTGTTTCTATTCATCCCAATTATGATATACATCCATAACATCATCTAAATCTTCTAGATTATCTATTAATTTTTGCATTCTTTCACTTGTCTTTTCATCTAATTCTATATATGTTGTTGGAAGCATTTGTATTTCTGCTTGCTCAAATTCTATATTTTCTTTTTCTAGTGCTTCTCTAACTGTTGTAAAGTCTGCTGGATCGGTTGTAATCTCATAACATTCTTCTTCTGATTGGAAGTCTTCTGCTCCACTATCTATTGCTAATAACATTAATTCATCTTCAGATAATTTCGTTTTTGTTTTGTCTATTACAATTACACCTTTTTTATTAAACAAATATGATACACAACCATTTGTTCCTAAGTTTCCACCTGCCTTATCAAAAACATGTCTTAAGTCTGCAGCTGTTCTATTTTTATTATCTGTTGATGCATTTACAATTACTGCAACTCCATTTGGTCCATATCCTTCATATGTAATTTCTTCATAATTTTCATTACTTGATGAAGCTTTCTTTATTGCATTATTTATTGTATCATTTGGCATATTTGCTGCTTTACATTTTGCTATAACAGATTTTAATTTTGAATTTCCTGCAGGTTCTGGTCCACCTTCTTTTACTGCTATTAATAATTCTCTTCCTAATTTTGTAAATATCTTTCCTCTAGCTGCATCTGCTTTTCCTTTTTTAGCTTGTATATTATGCCACTTTGAATGTCCTGACATATTCGCCACCTTCCTTTTCATTCTTATCTTTATAATTTATGTTATTTTTTTAAAATTATTATCATAGTTATTATAAGTGATATATATCTGATTGTCAAACTTGAATTATAGAATTTTTTCGTTTATGCTTATTTTAGCTTAGTTAGTTTTAAAAACAGGGAAAAAGTGTCCAGTCCCCTTTTTCCCTGTTTTGGTATAATACTCTCTATGTAACATTTTTAATAATTATATTTTATTTAGTAGTATTTTCTTTTATATATTTTACAACATCTCCAACAGTAACTATTTTTTCTGCATCTTGATCTGGTATTTCCATATTGAATTCTTCCTCTATACTCATAATTAATTCAACTATATCAAGAGAGTCTGCAGATAAATCATCAACAAAAGTTGAATCCTCTGTTATAATTTCTTTTTCTATCCCTAATTGCTCTACTATAATATTTTTTAATTTTTCTAAAATATCGGCATCAGACATTATTTAACACCTCCTTTTATCTTTTATTAAATAAAGATTTCCCTTTTGAGACAAAATGCTGCATGGTGACTATCCTTAATTTCTAAACACCCATTATGTTATATCCACTATCAGCATATATAACTTGACCTGTTATGGCATCTGACATATTACTTAATAGAAAAGTTGAAACATTACCAACTTGAATTGTTGTTACATTTCTATGTAATGGAGCCTTTTCTTCAACTACTGTTAGTATTGAGCTAAAGTCCTTAATTCCTTTTGCAGATAATGTTTTTATAGGTCCTGCTGATACTGCATTTACTCTTACTCCTATTTTTCCTAAATTTTCTGCCAGATATCTAACACTAGATTCTAATGCTGCTTTTGCAACTCCCATTACGTTATATCCTTCTAATACTTTGGTAGAACCATGATATGTTAATGTAACTAAACTTGCATTTTTATTTAATATATCTAACTCTTTTGCCATTCTTGCAACTAGTACAAATGAGTATGCACTTACATCGTTAGCATGACTAAAGCCTTCTTTAGTAGTATAAATAAAATCGTTGTGTAGATCCTCTGTATTTGCATGAGCTATAGCATGAACTATTCCATCTACTTTCCCATTCTCTTCTTTTATTTTTGTAAATACCTCTTTAACAATATCATCTTCTGATGCTTCATCTAATACATATGATTTACTTCCTTTAAATTCTTTTATTAATTCATCTATTTTACTTTTGTTTTCTTCGCCCATATATGTAAATATCAACTTTGCTCCATTTTCATATGCAGATTTTGCAATTCCAAATGCTATACTCCATTTGTTTCTAATACCCATTATTAATATTTTTTTACCTTGTAATAACATTTTTTACCTCCTTATATATTTATAAAATCTCCCATATTTCTAAATTTTAAATACCTATCTTCTACAATTTCTTCTAAACTATTATCATTCATTTCAGAAATAACCGATTTTATTTCTTTTTTTAAATTTTGAGATATCTTTCTAAATGATTCTTCTTCGTCTCCATTCGGCTCTTTAATTATCTTATCTATGACATTTAGTTCATATAAATCTTTTGCAGTTAGTTTCATTTTCTCTGCAGCTTCTTTAGTTTTTGAAGAATCTTTCCATAAAATACTACTAAATCCTTCTGGAGAAAGTATAGAATATATTGAATTTTCAAGCATAAATACTTTGTTTGCTATTGCTATCGCTAAAGCTCCTCCACTTGATCCTTCTCCAATTACTATTGATATAATTGGAACTTTTAGTCTTGCCATTTCAAACATAGATTTAGCAATTGCTTCTCCGCTGTCCTCTTTCTTCTGCTCCAATTCCTGGGTATGCCCCTTTTGTATCAACAAAAGTTATTACTGGTCTTTTAAATTTTTCAGCTTGTTTCATAAATCTTATTGCTTTTCTATAACTTTCAGGATTAGGCATTCCAAAATTTCTTTCAATATTTTCTTTAGTTGTTCTTCCTTTTTGTTCTGCAATTATTGTAAAATTTTGTTTACCTATTCTTCCTAATCCACAGACAATGGCTTTATCGTCTTTAAAACTTCTATCTCCATGTAATTCTATAAAATCATCGAATATCTCATATATAAAATCAAGTGCTGTTTTTCTTTTAGGATTTCTTGCTATTTCAACTATCTCCCAAGCACTATTCTTTGCACTTTCCATTTTATCCATCATCCCTTTTCTTTAAAAATTAACGATGTAAGACATAGCTTATTTTTGATTTACTTGCCTTCTTTATGAAACTGTATTAACTTATAAATAGTATCTTTTAAGTCTTTTCTTTCAACTATTTTATCTATAAATCCATGTTCCAATAAAAATTCAGATGTTTGAAAACCTTCTGGCAAAGTTTCTCCTATTGTTTGACTAATTACTCTTTGCCCTGCAAATCCAATCATAGCACCTGGTTCTGCCAAAATTATATCTCCCAGACTTGCAAAAGATGCAGTAACTCCACCATATGTTGGGTCTGTTAAAACTGAAATATACAATAATCCTGCTTTATCGAGTTTGGTAAGTGCCGCTGTTGTTTTTGCCATTTGCATTAAAGAAATTATACCTTCCTGCATTCTGGCTCCGCCTGAAACTGAAAAGATTACAAGTGGTAACTTTTTTTCTATTGCTTGTTCTATGGCATATGTTATTTTTTCTCCAACTACAACTCCCATACTTCCCATTAAAAAGCCACTATCCATTATACATATTACAATTTCTTCACCTTTAATTTTACCTGTTCCACAAGCTACTGCTTCTTGTAAACCTGTTTTTTCTCTTAAAGATTTTAATTTTTTTGGATATTCTTCTAATTCTAATGGGTTAGTTGTTTCAATATTTATATCAAATCTTTTATATGTACCATCATCAATAATTAATTTTAATCTTTTATTTATATGCATTCTAAAATAGTGTCCACAGTTAGGGCAAATACTTAAGTTTTCTTTTAATACATCCTTATATATTATTTCTTTACAATTGTCACATTTTGCCCACTTACCTACTGGTATATCAATAGTCACGTTTTTATTTTTAGCTGATGGTTCTCTCTTTTTCATTTTATCTACAATCATAATTTATTCCTCATTTCTTCTTCTATAAATGAAGTATCAAAATATCCTCTAATAAAATTTGGGTTTTTTATAATTTTAAATAGAAAATCTGCATTCGTATCTACTCCTTCAATTACTAATTCTTCTAATGCTCTTTTCATTTTACTAATTGCCTCATTTCTATTTATTCCATGAACAATTATCTTTGCTATCATAGAGTCATAATTTGCTGGAATTGTATATCCCTCATA
The DNA here is from genome assembly GCA_947623865.1 of uncultured Clostridia bacterium. Classification (GTDB taxonomy): domain Bacteria; phylum Bacillota; class Clostridia; order TANB77; family CAG-508; genus CAG-452. The sequence continues at coordinate 26,455 of CANQIC010000005.1, forward strand.
TATTGCAGTATCTATTCTTATTCCGTTACCTCCTGGCAGATTAAGTCCTGTAATTTTTCCGAGGACATGGCATAAAACTTTTATTTGGATTTTCAGCATTTATTCTGCATTCAATTGAATGACCTTTAAATTCAATTTCTTTTTGTTTGAACTTTAAGTTTTCTCCTGCTGCTATTTTTATTTGTTCTTTTACTATATCTAACCCTGTACGCATCTCTGTAATAGGATGTTCTACTTGTATCCTTGTATTCATTTCCATAAAGTAAAAGTTTTTATCACTATCTACTAAAAATTCTACTGTTCCACAGCTTGTATAACCTACTGCTTTTGCTGCTCTTACTGCTGCATCTCCCATTTTATTTCTAAGTTTTTCATCTATTATTGTAGATGGTGTTTCTTCAATTATTTTTTGATGTTTTCTTTGGATTGAACAATCTCTTTCTCCTAAATGAACTATGTTTCCATGCTCATCGGCTAAAATTTGAATTTCAATATGTCTAGGATTTTTTACAAATTTTTCTATATAAATTTCATCATCGTTAAATGAAACTTTTGCTTCTTGTTTTACAATACTATAATTATTTTCAAGTTCTTCTTTAGTATATACTATTCTAATTCCTTTTCCGCCACCTCCGGCTGCTGCTTTTAGCATAATTGGATATCCGATTTTTTCAGCGATTTTCTCTGCTTCTTTTAGTCCTTTTATGCTTCCATTTGAACCTGGTATTACCGGAATACCTGTATTTTTCATCATTTCTTTTGCATTTGATTTATTTCCAAGTAACTCTATTACTTTAGATGTTGGTCCTATGAATTTTATATTAGATTCTTCACATATTTTTGCAAACTGAGGATTTTCAGATAAAAATCCAAATCCTGGATGTATGGTATCTGCTCCTGTAATATATGCAGCTTCTATTATATTTTTAATATTTAAGTAGCTTTTTCTTGGCTCTGCTGGTCCTATACAAATAGCTTCATCTGCAAGTTTTGTATGCATAGCATCTTTATCTATTTCAGAATATACTGCAACTGTTTTTATATTCATTTCTTTGCATGCTCTAATTATACGAACTGCTATTTCTCCACGATTTGCAATTAATATTTTGTTCAAATTTTATCCTCCTCCCTGAATATCGTATTTTTTATACTAGTGCAAATGTAAGCTCACCCTTAGCTGCAATCTTTCCATCTACTGTTGCTATTGCTTCGCCTACTCCTATAGGTCCTTTTCTTTTTATGATTTTTACCTCTAGTTTTATTTTGTCACCTGGTACTACCATTTTCTTAAATTTCATTTTATCAATTCCACCAAATAAAGCATTTTTTCCTTTATTTTCTTCCATTGATAATATTGCAACTGCTCCAGTTTGAGCAAGTGATTCACATATTAGAACACCTGGCATTATAGGATTGCCTGGAAAATGTCCTTTAAAATACCATTCTTCTTCATTTACATTTTTATAAGCTACTGCACTTTCTCCTGGAACATACTCTTCAACTTCGTCAATCATTAAAAAAGGCTCTCTTTGAGGTATTATATCTTTAATTTCATCTTTGTTTAACATAATATATCATTCCTTTCAATTGATATTTAACAACTCTAAATGGCAATTATTTTTTTGAATTATTCTATTCTAAATAATGGTGTGCCATATTCAACTGCACTTCCATCTTCTACTAAAATCTCTGTTATTTTTCCAGAGTATTCAGTTTGTATTTCATTCATTAATTTCATTGCTTCTATGATACAAAGTGTTTCACCCTTTTTAACTTCTTTTCCAACTTCAGCATAAGGATCAGATGTTGGAGAAGGTTTTATATAAAATGTTCCGACCATCGGAGATTTAACAATATTGCCTTTTCCTTCTATTATTTTTTCTTGCTCTATTTCTTCCTTCTTCGTATTATCATTTTTTACATCATCTTGTATATTATTTTGTATTCTACTTTCAACCACTACTTCTTTTTCGTTTTCTTTTTTCATATGGATTTTAGTTCCATCTGGAAAATCAATATCAATAGAAGTTAATTTAGAATTACCCATATCATCCATTAATTGCTTAATTTTATCATATTCCATTTTTGCAATCATCCCTTTCTAAATTATGAAATTATCTCGTTTTAAACTTATTTATCCTCATACTTTTTAAGTATTATACTTGCATTATGTCCTCCAAACCCTAATGAATTTGACATTACAATATTTATTTTAGCATTTCTTGGTTCATTTGGAACAATGTCTAAATCACATTCTTCATCTTTTTCTTTATAATTTATTGTAGGTGGTACTATTTGATCTTCTATTGCTTTAAGACTAATAACAGCTTCAACTGCTCCTGCTGCTCCTAATAAATGACCCGTATTACCTTTTGTAGAACTTACCATTACTTTTTTACTTTCATCACCTAAAGCCTTTTTTATTGCTAAAGTTTCTGTTAAATCATTTAGATGTGTTGAAGTACCATGAGCATTTATATAGTCGATATCTTCTGGTTTTATATTGGCATCTTCTATAGCTCTTATCATTGCTTTTGCTCCACCTTCTCCATCTGGTGATGGTGAAGTTATATGATATGCATCTGAAGTCGCTCCAAAGCCAATTATTTCTGCATATATTTTTGCACCTCTTTTTTTTGCATGTTCCAGTTCTTCTAATACAATCATTGCTGATCCTTCTCCCATTACAAAGCCATTTCTCTCTTTGTCAAAGGGTATGCTTGCTCTTGTCTTATCTTCAGAACGAGATAAGGCTTTCATATTTTCAAATCCTGCTATTCCAACTTCACAAATAGATGCTTCTGTTCCTCCCGCTATTACGGCATCTTCATATCCATGTTTTATTGTTTTGTAGCTTTCTCCTATTGCATGTGTTGATGATGCACATGCAGTTACTATTGAAATAGATTCACCTTTTAAACCTAATTCAATTGCAATATTTCCAGCAGGCATATTAGCAATTGACATCGGTATAAACATAGGAGAAACTCTTGAATGTCCTTTTATATAATTTGTTTCACATTGATTTTGAATTGTAATAAGTCCACCTATTCCAGAACTTACGAAAATTCCAACTCTATCCAAATCTGTGTTATTTGGCGTAATTCCACTATCAGTAAAAGCTTCTCTTGCACTAATTAAAGCAAATTGAGATGAACGATCTAATCTTTTAGCCTGTTTTGGATCAAAATACTCCATTGGGTCAAAATTTTTTACCTCAGCAACTAATCTTGTTTTATATCCGTGTGCTATCGAATGCAGTTATATTATCAATTCCACATTTTTTGCTTTTAATTCCTTTCCATGTTTCACATACATTTTTTCCTATTGGAGTTATTGCTCCTAATCCTGTTATCACAACTCTTCTTTCCATTTTCTTATCCTCCATTTTTTATATATTATACATTAAGTTTGGAAGAGAATTAGTATTTGGCTAGGCAAACAAGTTTGAAATCTATTAGGCGTGCTTTTGCACGTTGATTAGATTTCAAATGAAGTTTAACAACGCCAAATGCTGATTATCTTTCGAACAGATTACATAAGCATTCCGACCATCAACATTTATAACTTGCCCAGTAATATATGAACTATCTTCTGATGCTAAAAATTTTATAACATTTGCAACATCTTCTGCGGTGCCCATTCTCTTTAAAGGAATAGATTTAGCTATTTCTTCTTTTATTTCATCTTTTAATACATCTGTCATAGAGGTTTTAATAAATCCTGGTGCCACTGCATTTACCAATATATTTCTTGATGCCACTTCTTTTGCTAAACTCTTAGTAAAACCTATAATTCCTGCTTTTGATGCTGAATAATTAGTCTGTCCTGCATTTCCTGCAATTCCAACTACTGAAGCAAGACTTATTATTCTTCCAGAACGTGCTTTCATCATATATGGAATTACATTTTTAGTTACATTAAATGTTCCAACTAAATTAACATCTATTACAGTTTCAAAGTCTTCTTTTTTCATTCTCATTAATAAAGTATCCCTTGTAATTCCCGCATTATTAATTAATACATCAATTCTTCCGTAATTTTCTATAACATCTTTTACAAATTTTTCGGTTTCCTCGAAAACGGATACATCCCCTTTTACTGCCAAAAATTTTACATTTTTTGCTTTAACTTCTTCTTCTACAGGTTTTATATCTTCGTTTTCATCCCTATAATTTACTGCTATGTCATACCCCTTTTCTGCAAGTGTTATTGCTATTTGCTTTCCAATTCCTCTTGATGCTCCTGTTATTAATGCTACTTTACTCATTTTTATTCCTCCTCTTTCTTTACAAAATTTATTGTTTCTTTTAATGTTTTAACATTATTTATATTTAATATATTTATTTCATTATCTGTATTTGTTCTTTTTACAAATCCAGATAATGTTTTACCTGGCCCTATTTCAATAAAAGTATCTACTCCATTTTTTAGCATGTTTTTTAAAGTTTTTGAAAATCTGACTGGATTTATTATGTGCTTTACCAAGATATCTTTTACATCATCATTTTTAGTGTATTCTATTCCATCTAAGTTTTTAATTACCTTTGTTTTAAAATCATTTATTTGTATTTTTTCAAGCTCTTTTTTTAAGCTATTTGCACTATCTATTAATTTTTCAGTATGAAATGGTCCTGCTGTTTTTAAAACTCTTACTTTCTTTGCTCCCATTCCTTTTGCAATTTCTTCTGCTTCTAATATTGCTTGTTTATCTCCTGATATAACAACTTGACCTGGAGAGTTATAATTTGCAGGAACTACAAATCCAGATTTAATCTTTTTACAAACTTCTTCTACTTGTTCATCTGTCATTCCCATAATAGCTGCCATTTGCCAATCTCCTTCCGGCAAAAGATTTTGCATATACTCTCCTCTTTTTTGAACTATTTTTACTCCATCTTCAAATGAAATCGCTTCACTATTAATTAATGCAGTATACTCTCCAAGACTTAAACCTGCTGATATGTCAGCAAATATTCTATTTTCTTTTAAAATCTCTAAAATTGCTAAACTCATACTTAGTATTGCAAGTTGAGTATATTTAGTTTCATTTAATATTTCTTCAGGTCCTTCAAAAGATATTTTTGCAATATCTATTCCTGTTAGTTCTTGAACCTTATCATATACTTTTTTTGCTATTTCATATTCTTCATAAATATCTTTTCCCATTCCAACACTTTGAGAGCCTTGCCCAGGGAATAAAAATCCAATTTTCATATTAATCACCTACTCTTTTTAATATTTCTTTTTCAAATTCATTACAAAATTCTACTATAAACGATTTTACATCAACATCTATATTAAATTCTTTTTTTATTGATGTTGCTAAATTTTTTATATCTTCTGAAAAATGTTCCTTTCCAGTATTTATTCCAATTCCAACTACTAAATATTTTACATTTTCAGAAATGATTTTAGTTTCAGTTAAAATTCCACCTATTTTTTTATCTCTGATTACTATATCATTAGGTTCTTTTATAGATAGATAAATTCCATATTGTTTCCTAAAAATATTAACTATGATTTTAGCAATTTCTATTGTTATGCCATCTAATTTATTTATTTTGCAGTTCAACTTAATGAAAAAAGAAAATGCTATGTTATTTGCTTCGTCTGTATACCAAGGTCTTCCATGTGTTCCTTTACCCAGTAGCTGAATGTCGGCCATAACCAAACTTCCACTTTTATTATTATTTTGTATCATTCTCCAAATTTCACTTTGTGTTGAGTCTATTTCTTTATAATAAATAATGTTTCTACCTAGAAATTTTGTTTTTAGATTTTTTAATTGCATCAAGATTTGCCTGCCTTTTTATTTTATTTGTTGTAGTTTTAATTAATGGTTCTTCTGTTAGTAACATTCCCCTAATTGCCTTATAACTTGGCATTGTTTTATTAATTTTTTTGATTTCACCTAATAAATAATTGTAAATTTCTTCATCTGTTTTTACTTTATAAACATCTTTTACTACTTCTCTATCGAATACTATTTTGACATTTATTTTTATATCTTCTTTATCTTCTGAGAGCTGTTTTCCAAAAACAAATGATTCTTTTACACCTTCTATTTTATTTACTAAGTTTTCCATTTCTTCTGGAAATATATTTTTACCATTTTTTAAAACTATTACACTTTTTTTTCTTCCACAAATAAATATGTAACCATCTTCATCTATTTTCGCCAAATCTCCTGTATAAAACCATCCATCCTGTATAGCTTCTTTAGTTGCTTTTTCATCTTTATAATATCCAAGCATTACGCTAGGACCTTTTACAATTAATTCTCCTATTCCTTCACTATTTTTATCTACAACTTTTGTTTCAAGACTTGGAACTGATTTTCCTATTGAGCCTATTCTATAGTATTTATTAGAGCCAACACCAACAACTGGTGATGTTTCTGTTAATCCATATCCCTGTACTAAATTTAATCCTAATAATCTATATTTTTCTTCTATTTTATTATCTAATGCTGCTGCTCCACTTATAAATAATTTAATTTTTCCACCAAGCATATCATGTATTTCTTTGAATATTTCTTTTTTATTTTGCATAGGATAATCTTTGTATTTTTCTTCGTTTTCTAATATCTCTTCTAGTTTTCCTTCTTTTTCTAATTTTGTTCTTATTATTTTAAATATTCTTTCATAGATGGCCGGAACGCAAGCCATAACGGTAACTTGGTATTCATTTAAATTATTAACTATATGTCTTATTCCATCACAAAATACTGTTTTTGCACCTTTATACAATGAAAATAGAAAACCAACTGTGCATTCAAAAACATGATGTATTGGTAATACTGAAAGAAAGGTATCATCTGATGTTACGTCCAAAACACTTGCTATATCCATTAAATTTGAACATATATTTCTATGTGAAAGTGCAACAACTTTAGAAGCCGATGTAGTACCTGATGTAAATAACATAATACTCATTTCATCCGGATTTATTTCTGCATCTATAAATTCTCTATTTCCCTCTTTTAGGAGTTTTTTTCCTACTTCTATTAATTCCTTTTGAGAATAAACACCTTCAGTATGTTTATCAATTTCCATTGATATTAGATGTTTAAGTTTATTTTTTTCACTATATCTAATTCTTTCTATATATTTAGCATGTTTATCTGTATAAAATATTGCTTCAATTTCAGATCTTTGTATTAGAGATTCTAATTCATTTTCTGGTAATGATTTATCAAGTGGTACTACAATTCCTGTTCCACATACTATTGATAAATACGCAATTTCCCATTCGTATCTGTTTTCACCAATAACTGCTATTCTTTTGTTCTTTAAGCCTAAATTTATTAATGCTGTACCTAAAGCATCAATCATGTTTCTAACTTCGTTATGTGTGAAAGTTTTATATTTTCCTTCTTCAATTTTTATTTTATATGCTAGTCTTTCACCATACAATTCTCTTGTTTTTTTAAGCATATCTTTTAAATCATTTATTTCCATATAATCATATAATTTTTTACTCATTTATGTCTTCACCATAATTTTATATATCATATTTTTTTTAAAAAGTCTTTAGACTGAGAGGTCAGTACAAAAATCAAAGAAAAGGGGACTTGTCCCCTTTTCTTTATAAAATAAATTAAATTGAAAAGTTTAAAAAAGAGGTTTCCCTCTTTTTTTACTTATTACTTATTCCTCTAACTACTGTATCTATGAATCCTTTGTATACATCTTCTACATTTACTGTTCTATTTTTCTTTAATCTATATATAAGGCTAGAGCATGTTACTCCAAATACCCCTGATGCAAGTGCTTCTACATTACCATCGTAAAACTCACCATTTTCAATACCTTCTTTAATTACTTCTTCAATGATTTTTATATATTCAAAAACTGCTTTTTTACATTTTTTATTCTTATTTTCTTCTCCCCATATTTGAGAAAAAACAACATTAAGAAAAGCTTCATATTTTACTGTAACTTTTATTTGAACTAATGTAATTGCTTTTATTTTTTCTAATGCACTAGTACAATCTTTTGTTTTTAATTTAATGTTATTTTTTAATAGTTTTAGCCCTTCTTCTAAAAGCATATCAAATATATCTTCTTTTTTTGCAAAATGATAATATAGTGATCCCTTTGCTACTCCTGCTATCGCTGTGATTTCTTCAACACTTGCATTATCATATCCTTTTTCTGCAAATATCTGTACTGCTGTATTAAATATCCTTCTTTTTGTTTTATTCATTTTTGCCTTATCCATGTATACCTCCTACTTTTTGAAAGTATATCATATTTTTAAATATTCTTCTACAACTTTTACAAAATAAATTATATTATTCACAACTAATTTTATTTTATCTGCCATACATCTTCCACTTTATCTCCAATCTGGATGTCAGGGTTTAGAGAAACTATAGGGCGTATTTTATAAACATGCTCTATAGTATGATGATCAGAATTATATAAGCTACGTCCTTTTATATTACCATTTTCTACACGATATACACGGAAATATGCAACATCTAAGTCTGGAGATGTACAGCGAGACGAAAGCCAATACGAACCATATGTGAATATATTGTTATATATTTTATTCTTCCAATCACTTTCTTGCATATTCCTATTCCAATATGTATGAGTTATTTTCATTTTGCTTTGTGCTTTCTTGTCTTCTGTTTGTTTTATTAGGTCTTTTTGCTCACTTAAATCATATTCTGTTCCTTGATTGTCATCTACCCATCCTGTTTTTTCTTTTGCAAATATTTCTGGGTAATATAAATTATCTGTATATTCTTTTGTTCCTCCATATTTTCCCGTATCTACATATGAGTGTTTATCTTGTGTATAATCAAATTGTTCTTTATTTATCTTGTCTTCTATATCCTCTATCTTTAAGTTTTGGGCTGTTCCTTTGTTAGTTGAATATAGAGTGCTACATATTTCATCTATTAAGTATACTGCATTATTATATCCGTTATATCCTTTTAAATATACTGTTGATTCCGTTGGCACTTCACTTATTAATCTTAAGTTTCCATTTTTTACATCTAATACTCTCCATTTTAAGTCTTCTTTATTTTGAGGATATTCTGTATTATATGATTCTCCATCATATCCTGAATATTCCTGTAAGTCGCTATATAATTGCTCTGTATTTACTGTGGTTGTCTTTAAGAATTCTTCATAATTTATATAGTCTCCTATTTGCAATGTTACCTTTCCATTTGTTATTCCATCTTCACTTTCTGTCCATGTGCTTGCTAATACTGTTTCTCCCAATACTCCATCATATATATCTGATAATGGTATATCTGTATATCCTCCATATTCATCTTTTGCCGCTAATGTTAGTCCTGTTAAATCATCTGGTAATGGATCTGGTACATCTTTAAAATATTTATCTAATATTTCTTTTAACTTGTCTTTTGTTATATTGCCACCATTTCTTGCTTGTTCTATTAATATATCTGTTTGTGCTCTTTCTATTAGTTCAGATATCTGTGTTTGCTTTACTGCTTTTTTTGCTGTACTAAATAATCCTCCATTTAATGATACTGTTAATGTTACTCCTACTAATATTAACATTACTATTATTGTTATTATCAAAGCTATTAAGGTAATACCTCTATCAAAGTTATTATTTAAAGCTATCTTAAAGAATTTATTTTCTTTTAATTTTATTTTATTCATTTGTTTATTTATCCTTTCTTTTGTTTTATTTGTTTTTATAATTCATGATAATCTGTATAATTATATATCTACATTTTACTTATGTTTATTATAATTTATATACTTTATTTTTGCAATATTTTTTTGCAACATTTTTTTCAATATTTGATTTATTATTTACATATTTTTTACATTTAATTATTTTTTAGTTCTGTATTTATATATAATTAAAGTAATCGTAATAATAAATATTACTACAAGAATAATTATAATTGTACCTTCCTTGTTTTTTTGTTCTTTATTGTCAATTGCATTTTCATTTTGTTTTTCTTCTAAAATATTAGATAATCTTTGAGCTTGAACTTGCCTTTCTTCTTTATTTTTGATTTCTTCTTCGTTGTTTCTTCTATGAACTAATATTTCATATTTCTTATGTGTTGTACCGTTTTCAGCTAAAACATTAATTTCAATTTTATTATCTCCTATTTGCATTTCTCCATTTCCTATTATATTTACTTTTGCATTTTCTCTTTGTGGAATAGCTAAAATATCAATTCTATCTATATTATTTGCTATTTCTATTTTGTATTTCGTAACATTATTATCAAATTCTGGCTTCAAATTTGCCTGTCTTACTGCAAGTGTTTCTAAATTGGCATTTGCTGTATCTAAATTTTGTGTTTTTGTTACATAGATTTTATATATTGAATTTTTTGACTTGTCCTGTGATTCCACTTTTATATTAGTTGTATTTTCACCCATATGCAAATTATTATTTCCTGTTATTGTAACATTTGCTTTTCTATTTTCAGGAATAGCAGTAATTTCTAAATTTTGAATTTCTTCATTTGTTACAAAATAGTATTCTTTTATATCCTTATTAAAATCTGGACTAATTCCTTCATGGTTTAATCTTAATATAGCTAAATTCGTATTATCTGCAGAAACATCACTATTTTGCTCGTTTATTGTTTCTATCTGTTCATTTTCTTTTCCCACTTTTATTTCTAAATTATCACTTTGTATTTTTATTTTGTCTCCATTTGAATTGTAAAACTCACCTATAACAGCAATATTAGCTGTACCATCTTCTATTCCTTTAAACTTAAAGGTTTCTATTGCAATCTCATTTTTATTTTGTCCATTTTCACTTACCCAAGTATATAAAATTCTATTATTCAAGTTATTTGAATTTTCTGGTCCATTTATATATTCTAATTTTGAACTATTCCAATAAATTTCTATTGTAAATGCTGCAATTTCAACATTTTTTATATTTATTGTTATTCCAACTTCTTCTCCTTGTTCTATTACTAGTTTATCTGATATAATTTGCATTTCTGATTCTGCAAAACTTATATTACAGTTAATTAATATCAAGATTATTAATATTAAAACTATTCTTATTTTTTTCATAAACACCCTCTCTGTACTTCACACTTCGCACATTTTTAAACTTATTGCTCTATTAACTCTATATCTAATATATGTCTTTGGATTATAAGTAAATCCAAAGAAGATGGATTCTTTCCATTTTTATTAATATTTCCTGCTTTTAAATAAACTCCATTTAAATTTTCTATTTCTAATATATGTCTTTGTAAAACTAATAAATCTATACTGTTAATTTTACCATCTCCATTTACATCTCCATATATAATAATTTCATATTCCATTTTTATTACTTCATTTTCATCTATTATTCTGATTTTTGATCCTGTTCCTGCAAATTTTTCATCTGATAATAATTCCGCTTTATTATTATATATTTCAATTCTATATTTTGTATTAATCATTTCTTTTATTCTGCCTACGCTGATATCTTCAATGTTCCATCCTGTTATTTCATTTTGCTGTACTTTTAAACTTTCATCAAATATAATCTCATCTTCTTTAAGTTTACTAACAACATTAATCTCAATTTCTTTTATGATATTTGTATTTTCAGCTTGTACTGTTATTTTAGTACTTCCCTCAGTTATTGCTGTTATTACACCGAACTCATCTACTTTAGCTATACTTTCATCTTCAGACTTATATAAAACTTTTTGATTGTTTGCATCTGTTGGAAGGATAATTGGTTTTATTTCAAATTTATCTTCAGTTTGTAAAATTAATTTTTCTTTATTAATCACTATATCTGATACAGGAGTGTATACCTCAATTTTTAACTCAGAAAATACATTATTTTCTTTGGCCTTTACTCTGATTCTTGCATTACCTGATTTAATTCCTAATACATTTCCTTCGCTATCAACAGTTGCTACATTGGTATCACTAGAAATAAATTCTATTTCATGGTCTTTTACTTCTTCTGGTAAAACTTCTACATTTATTTTTTTAATTTCTCCCTTATTTATAACTGGATTATCTATTGAAAGTTTTATTTGCTCTATTTTTCTTTCTGGAAGTTCTCTTAAATAATCATGAAAAACATATCCAATCATTCCATTAGAAAGCTTAACCTTGTCCCATAAATCACCAGACTGTTTTCCTTTTGCAATTCTAGTCATTATTTCCGTTCTATTAACTGTTGCTAGAATTTCATAGGAAGTAGAAGGACCTGTTCTTATATTTAAAGTACTACTTACATCTGCATATACTTTTGTATTATCTGCAGTAAAGTCGCTTTCTAATATATTTGGATTCTGAACAGGCATATCTGGCATATTGTTATATACAGGAATAATAAAAGATATACTATTACTTAACATACCTGTATTTAAATATCCATTATAAATTGATTTAGATTCACTATATGGTGCTAATACATTTGTCATATATTGATGCCAAAATAATCCATTATTACTGTTACTTATTACATGAAATTTTTGTAAATAAATATTATCTTGTCCTAAATGGATGTAACTTGATCCAATAAATATTCCTCCACCAGTTATTGACCTTTCCTTTGTATTCCATGGAATTAAATATTTATCTTTTGTTGCTTGATTTGCACCTTTGCCATCTTTAGCATATTGTAGACCATTTTTTATAGCTCCCATGGGTTCTGCTGAACTAGTCGCTCCAATATTGTAAAAATTATATAATCCTTTATATCCTTCTACATCTCCACTTATAGAACTATGAGATAAAAAAGGTCCTACCTCTTGTTTAATTCTTGATGCTAAATGATAACTACTTACCCCAGAAATTGTTCCAGCTGATAAAATAAGGTCCGAATATTTTTTCGTCATTGTAATTTTATTGCCGTTTACTATCTAAATATTCGACAATTCTATTATAAAATTCAGTACCATATAAAATTTTTTCAATACCTTCTATATTATTGGTTTTTTCATCATAGGATAATCCTTCAAATTGAAATATTCTAACTTCATTTAAAAAATTCCTAGGATCCATCGAATATTCAATTGCCATTCTTGATGAATCTACCCATCCTGCATCTACTTCCACATTATATTTGTCTGGTGTTGTATTTTTCCATCTGTCAGAATATGATTTGGGAACTAGGTTTTTCCCAAATTGATTTTCATTATCAATTACATATTCCCAATCTAAATTTGTGTATAATGCAGTAAATTTCCAATTAGGATGTTTTTTTTGTAGCTCTAGTAAATATGGTCTATAAGTATCTGGAAAATTTTCAATTCCTTCTCTTTTGTCAGCAGAATAACTAATATTTGAAAATAATATGATAATAAAAAAACATATAATACTAAAAGTTATTTTTATATACTTCATATTTAACTATTTCCTTTCTCAATAGCTTTAATGATAAGTCTAGTATTTGAATAATTAACACAAGTAATTAATGTAACTACCCTCTTTCCCTTCGTATTTTGATTTAATGAAGATGTATTATCTGGTTTTACTTTGTATATGTCATAAATAGTATAAGTATATTTTCCATTTTTATTATCTAATAGTTCAAATTCATCTCCTATTGATAGATTTATTAAATCATAAAACATATTATCTTTTTTATAATTATGACCTGTTATACAAAAATTTCCAATTTCGTTAGCATTTGGTCCCCAAAACTTTGTAGGACATAAATCCATTCCTTCCTTAGTATATTCCTCGAGTACATAAGTCTCTAAATTTATTTTTGGTACTATGAGTTTTGCAGCAACCTTAAGTCCTAAATAACTTTTGGCAATATCTACTTTTTCTATTGAATTCGTTTCAGGTTTACTTTCTATTCTTTCAATTTGTATTTTACTCTTTTCTCCTTCTTTTAATTTAATTTTACTCTCATTATAAATTCCTGTTAATACATAAAAAATTATAAATAAGAATATTAATATAATTATAAATTTTATTAATATTTTAGTTTTATTTTTTCTCCTTTCACCTTTCACAACTTTATCTCCCATATAATTTAAATTACTATGTAAGTATGATTTCTTACAGAAATATATCTAAAAGAAATCATACATTTTTAAATTGTTAATATTCATTCTAATTTAAACATTTATGACATTCACCTTAAATAGTTTAATCTTTTTTGTTTAAATAAAAATATGATACTGCAATAAACATTACTATAAGTGGTAAAATTATAAAATATATCGTATTACCTGTTTTTGGTAAAGAAGTTGGTTCTTGTTCATTTTGTGTTACTTGATTATTATTTTGTGTGGTATCTGTTGGAGTTTCATTTTCTTCACCTTTTACTGGAATTTTAAAAGTTTTACTTGCAATTACTTCATCAGATTTATCTCTGTCAACTAGTTTTAATGTTATAGAATAATCACCTGCTCCACTAAATAATCCTCTAACGTCTAATTCTTTTACAACATCCTTTCCACCAATAGAATCACCTGCATCATCACCCCATCCACTTTGAATAATGTCATGCTCTAATCCTTGATTATCTGTACCAAGAAGTTTTACTGTTTCATTTTCTGGAGTTTTAGATTCTGCAATAATTCTTGTGTGTTCATAGCTTCTACCCATTGATGAAGATATTACTATCTGCATATCTTTTTCTACATTTTTTATAATATCTCCTGTATAATTAAGAGCGATATCATAATCAATATATGAAGGTTCTACCATGATTGTTTTTGTAATTGGCGTTGTAATATCTTCATAATTAGGACTAGCACTTGGTCCTGCTAAGCCAGTTGCTGTTACTTTTAATTCTGTAGGATTTGATGTTATAATTTCTTCTTTTGCTCTAAATGTAACTGACATAGAACTTCTAGGATTTGATCCACCTGTATCATCATGGAAAACTACTCTTACTCTAGAGCCATTGTTATTTTGTGTTCCACCTTCAAAAGAAACATATTCTAATAATTTTGAATCATAAGTTACATCTACTGTATATGCTCCTAAATCTGTACCAAAGTCTACATTTACTTTTACTGTTTCACCAGGATGTACTGTTTCTTTATCTACAGTAACATTAACATTTTCTAATTTTTCATCTGCATATACATTAAGTGAAAATAATAGTAAAAATAAAACAAGAAAAATTGCAACAATACTTACCATTTTTTTCATAAAAATTTCCTCCTTTTTTTTATTTTATAGTAAATATTATGGCAATTTTTCTTGTTTTTAGTTTAGAAATTTTTTTTACTTTAGGAAAATTTTGCAAAATATTTCTTAAATTTAAAATTATTTAAAAATTTATTTAATATTATTATTTTAAAAAATATAATTTAAAAAAAGTTAGTGATAAAATTATATTTTAATTTCATCACTAACTTTTTCGGATATCTTTTCATATTTTATATACTCAATATTACTATTTTTACTTCTTTCTACCATACAATTATAAATAGTATTTCTTAAATTTTGCTCAGCTTCTTTGTGTTGCAAATTTTCATTTGGGAAAAATGGTCCATCTATGTATGATACTATTTTTATCTTATTATTATTTTTTCCATAACTCTGATATGTATTAGTTATACAAAATGATGGTTTGTTTAATTTTACAGGATACTTAAATGATACAGCTTTAAATGGTCTTATTTTTGTATAATATGGCCAAATGTGAGCTTCTGGATATATAGTAATAGATGACTTATTATTTATTCTTTTTTCTATTGTATTTAAAAAATTTTTCATTGCTTTTTTATTTCCCGGAATGGGTATTGCTCCTAACATTTCTACAATTGTTTTTAGACCCTTCATTGAAATATTTTCTGGATTTACAATAAGAAAATTTCTTTTAGGATAGTTTGCAATGCTTGGTAAAAATGTATCTGCAAAAGCTTGAGTATGATTTCCATATATAAAATATCCAGTATTTTTGTATTTTTTAAATTTTTCTTTTCCAATATATTTAACTCTAAATTTTATTTTTGCATATAGTATTTTAATTGGCATACTAATTAAGTTCTGAAAAATTATAGAGCAAAAATCCCATAATGGATTTTTGCTATATCTATAATTTTCATCTATTATTATTGGTTCTATCTTCACTTTAGAAAATTCATCCTCTAATTCATTTTTATAATAAACAACTCTATTCTTTTCCATTAAAACCTCTTATTTAAGTAATATTTTCTGTAATTTTTTCTTGATTACATGTATATTCAAGTGGAACTTTATAAAAATCTTCATATATTTCTTTCCATATTTGATAATTTATTTCTTTCATAGTAATAGTATTTTCTCTTTCAGATAAATTTTCATCTGGGTATATTGGTTTTTCTATATTTATTATATATTGTTGTACAGGAAATCCATCTTTTCCAATAATATCACTATCTTCCATAGTTATAAATATTGGTATAACTGGAACATCATTTCTAGCAGCTAGCTTAAATGCTCCATTTTTTAATGGCTTTGGTTTTTTATAATTCCACCATAGACTTTGCTCTGGATACATTAATATAAAGTCTCCTCTATTCAATATTATATCTACTGCTTTCAAAAATTCTATCATTGTTCTTTTATTTGAACTAAGTGGAAGAGTATCAGCATTTCTAAATAAAAATCCATATAAGCCTGGAAAATTTGTATAATTTCCTTCTCTTATTACTTTATATAATTTTTTATTTTTTGATTGTCCAGAATTTCTGAACACCTCTTCAATTGAAAATGAATCAAATGGATTAAAATGATTACATGTTATAATTGCTCCAGTTTGTACTGCTTGCATGTTTTCCATTCCTTTTATGTCTTTTATTATAAGTTTATTGTCTTTTAATATATCATTAAGAAATTTCTCTCCCACTTTATTTGCAACTTTATTCTTTATTCTACTATATCTTTTTTCTTTTAAGTAATCTACATTATCTGGAGTAAGTTCTATAGTTGGAGGATCTTCTTCTGCATCAATGTCAAATTTACCTTCTTTTTCAAGTATTTCTATTTTTTCTAATATTTTCAATCTATCTACCGATTTTTCAATTTCACGATCTCTAAACGCCCTTAATCTTCTAAATCTTCTATCATCACCAACACAATCACATTCTTTTTGTGCTAAATTTATTAGGTTCTTCCCTGTTTCCATATCTTTAAAACGTTCTTCTTCTGTATAGTTACTTTTTATATTTTTTATTACTTGATAAAATTCTGTTTTTTTTGCATATTCCCAAAAATATTTTTCATATAGTATATTATCAAAATGCCATGGTTTATAACTTAAATTGTAATGTACTAATTTAATGTTTCCCTCTTTACTGTTTAATTCTGGTATTGGCATTGTATCCCAGCCACTATCTATAATTTTTACTTTACCCTTACATAATCTATTTAAGTAGTCTTGGTCTTGAGCAACCGAAAATTTTACAGTTTCAAGTAAGTATAAAAATTTATGTTGAAAATCAAATTTACGAAGTTCATCTAAATTCATTACAAGAACTCCTGCATTAAAATAATTGTTATAATCTGCAACTCCTACAACTTTTTCTACATATTCTTGAAATACTGGTACTGTTTGCACTGCTCCATCAGGTACTCCTGCTACTAAATTATCTTCCATTTCAATTTTATACAAATTAGCAATATCTGATAAAATTACAATATCACTATCTAAATATAATGCTTTATTGTATTGAGGATATAAATCAGTTATAAATAGTCTAAAATATGTTGTTTTTGAATAGTAATCACGTGTATATAATTTATCTTGTACTTTTTGTATGTAATAACTCAAGTCTACAAATTCTATATTTACATTATCTCTTTCATATTTTTTAATTTTCTCTTGATTTTCTTCTGATATATTTATATATAATATTTTTATTAAATAATAATTTTCTTTAGATGAATTATCTATGAGTGATTGAAGAGTTACTGATAAAAAAGGTATATATTTATCATCTACTCCAAAAAATATTGGTATCTTATTTTCCATTAAAAATTTTCCTTTCTATTTGTCCTTTGAATTTATTTTTTAAATTTATATATTCTTCTAAATCTCTATCAAAAGCATGACATTTTAAAACCTTATGAACTTTTTCCACTTGCCATTGTTTGTAATTTTCTATACGTGGATATGGGAAAAGCAATAGTCTTTTAGCAAAATGGCATATTACTGTGTCTTTTTTCTTAAAGCTTCCCTGTTCATTATATATTCTTGGAAGTAATAATTTTTTAGTTGTTGATTTATATATTGCATCTTGGTCTGCAAATGTCATTTTTACAGTTTTAATCAAAGTTCTCGATTTTTCTAAAAGTTTTGTTTCTTTTATTTTTTTCATATTTAATAATAGCATTCCTGCATTTATATAATCAGGTTTTATAAACCAATGACCATATTTTTCTTTTACAGCTGCATATTCATATTCAGACACATCTATATTATATAATTTTGATATATCATCTGCTACCATCATATCAATGTCAAGATATAAAATTTTATCAGGAATATCTGGTACTAAATCTGCAAGTAATCTTAATAAAGTGTATGGTGTACAATATGCATTTTCATTTTTGCATTTTCCGAACTCTCTTTCATATAATTCAGTAACATCAATTTTTAATACTTTATTATCGGATTTTTTAGATTTTACAACTTCATTTAAAAAGTCTATTTGTTCATCTGTAATAGACTTATAATCAGGTTTTATTCTTGATACATCCATTGTAAATATATAACAAGTTATAGTTTCTCTTGTTTTATTCGTAATAGAAATTAATTCTGTAAGTGCACCATCAAAAACTTTTTCATTTCCACATAAAAGTAAATTAATCATTTTTCTTTCCTTTAATGTTATTTTAAGATAATGATATTATAATGTATAAATCGTTTTTTTTCAACATTATAAATAAAATTATATCATATATTTTATATCTTGGTTACCTTTTAGTTCGTTTTTCTTATCTTTGCAATAAAAAAGCCTTCATATAAATCACTTGGGCAAACACATATTGTACCTTTAATATTTACTGGAAGAAATGGTACTTTTTTAAACATTTGCTCATCTATTGGTACAATTTCTATATTTGGTAGTTTTAATATTTCTTTTACTATTACTTCATTTTCTTCTTTTAAAATAGAACAAGTTGAGTAAACAAGTTCTCCGTTTACTTTTAAAATTTTAACAGCCTTTTTTATTAATTCTTTTTGAATTTTTATTGACCTATCTACTAATTCCTTTGTAAATATTCTATTTGTATCTTTGATGTTTAGAGTTCCACTTCCACTACATGGAACATCTAATAATATCTTATCAAATGAAAAAAAATTATCTAATTTTCTTGCATCTTTTAGCATTAACGTAACACGTGGTATTCCTTGCTTTTCTAAATTATATTTTAATCTATCGAATCTTATTCTATTTTTCTCACATGCCGTAATCATAGCTCTATTATTAGATAGGTTTGACATTTGCATAGTTTTTCCACCAGGAGCAGCTGCCATATCCAGTATATTTTCTCCTTCTTTTGGCTCTACTACTATTGGTGGCATCATAGAAGATAAACTTTGAAGATATATTTCGCCATTTATATATATATCTAATTCTTTAATTTTATTTTCTTTTATATCTTCTACTATAAATGCTGTTTCATCCCATGATACTTGATCAAATTTTATACCTAAGCTATTTAATTTATCCTTTATATAATCTACAGATGCTTTTGATGTATTGACTCTAAAAGTTGTTGGTCTATTTGCAGAAAGTCCATTTATTATTCTGATTACATCTTTTTCTCCATATTCATCTAATAACATTTTGTATAAAAATTCTGGGATTTTATTCAACTATTTTTCCTCCTCCGAACAACAATATCATCTATGTAAAAAACTGCAGACTGTCCTGGAGTTATTGCTTTTTGTGGCTCATCAAAAACAACTTTTATTTTATTATCTTCCATAGGATAAATTGTACTTGCGTATTCTTTTGCAGAATATCTTGTTTTTGTATTAACCTTTATAGGTTTAGTTATCTCATCAAATAGTATTAAATTTACATCTTCTACTATAAATTCTTTTTTATATAATTCCTTTTCTTCTCCAACTATTACTTCATTTTTTTCTCTATTAAATCCTAAAACAAATAACGGAACTGAATTTGATATACCAAGGCCCTTCCTTTGCCCTATTGTGTAATTATATAGCCCAGTATGTTTACCTAGTATTTCTCCTTTTGTATTTACAATATTTCCTTTTTTTGGTTTTATTTCTGAATTAATCTCTAAAAACTTTTTATAATCTCCGTCAGGAATAAAGCAAATATCTTCACTGTCAGGCTTATTTGCTACTTTTAAATTATTTTTTCTTGCTATTTCTCTAATTTGTTCTTTGTTTTCAAAATCAGCAAGTGGAAATAAAACATGTTCTACTAAATCTTTTGGAATATTCCACAAAACATAACTTTGGTCTTTTTTACCTGCATTCGATTTTTTAAGTACCCATCTTTCGTATTCTTTACTATACTCTGTTTTTGCATAATGTCCCGTTGCTATGTAGTTACATCCTAATTCTTTTGCTTTTTCATACATGTATCCAAATTTCATATATTTATTACATTCTATACAAGGATTTGGAGTTTTGCAGCTTGCATAGCAATTTATAAAATCATTAATTACATAATTTTTAAACTCTTCTTTGTAATTATATATAAAGTGTGGAACACCCATTGAATTACATACATTTTTTGCGTCCAAATATGTATTTGTATTACAACATGAACTTCCTGCAAATAGTTCTAATGTTGTTCCTATTACTTCATATCCTTGTTCTTTTAAAAGCAGAGCTGAAACACTGCTGTCAACACCCCCACTCATGCCAATTAGTACCCTTTTATTTTCCATTATTTTCATCCTTTTTTTCTAGCATTTTTTCTATTGTGTGCCATGCAAGAAGAGCGCATTTTACTCTTGCTGGCATATTTGATACATTTTTAAATGCAATTGCATCTTCTAGTTTTTCAAGTTCTTTTTCATCTGTTATTTCTCGTTTTATCATTCCTATAAATGTTTTTATAATTTCTTTTGCTTCATCTAATGTTTTACCTTTTAAGGTATCTATCATTATAGATGTAGAAGCTTGAGATATTGCACATCCATGTCCTACAAATGCCATATCTTTTATAACATTACTATCTAGTTTCATCTCTAATTTTATCTCGTCTCCACAATTAGGATTATGTCCCATTTCTGAATAATTTGCATCTTTTAATTCCTTTTTATTGTAGGAATTCATACTATGCTCCATTATAAGTTCATTATATACTTCTGTTAAATCTTCCATATTTACCCCTTTATATATTTTTTAAACATATCATAAGCCTTATTAAGGCTATTTATTAGTCTATCAATATCTTCTTTTGTGTTGTAGAAGTAAAAACTTACTCTACAGGTTGAATCTATTTTTAAATATCTCATAAGAGGTTGTGCGCAATGATTTCCGAGAACGTATACACACTCCTTCTTGATCTAATATACTTGCAACATCATGTGGATGTATTCCTTTAATATTAAATGATATAACACTTGAATGATTATCTTCATTTGGTGTTAAGTATAATTCAAGAAAATCTAATTTTGATAGTTTGCTTCTTGCATATGAAATTAAATCTTTTTCAATTTCTTGTATTTTATCATATCCTATTTTTTCTATATAATCTATTGCTGCATCTAAACCTATAACACCTTCTATATTTTGTGTACCTGCTTCAAATTTATTTGGAAGTGGTGCAAATGTAGTTTCCTGTTCATGAACATATTCTATCATATCTCCACCCATTATAAAAGGACTCATTTTATTTAGTATTTCTCTTTTACCATATAAAACTCCTATACCAAGTGGTGCGAGCATTTTATGTCCTGAAAAAACTAAAAAGTCAGTATCCAATTTTTGAACATCAATCTTCATATGTGGAATACTTTGAGCAGCATCTACAATAACAATTGCACCTTTTTTATGTGCATACTTTATTATTTTTTCTATATTATTTATAGTTCCTAATGCATTTGATATATGTGTAATTCCAACTATTTTAGTCCTATCAGTAATTTTATTTTCTATTTCTTCGTCTGCTATTTCAAACTTATCATTTATATACATATAGTTTAGCTTACTTCCTGTTACTCTTGCAACCTTTTGCCATGGCACTAAATTAGAATGATGCTCCATTATTGAAATAACTATTTCATCATCTTTTTTTAGATTTTCTAATCCATATGAATATGCAATTAAATTTAAACTCTCTGTTGCATTTTTAGAAAATATGATTTCCTCTGGAAATCTAGCATTTATAAATTTAGCAATTTTACTTCTTGCATTTTCATACCTTTCAGATGCTTCAATGCTCAATGAATATGCTCCTCTGTGTACATTAGCATTATATGTTTTATAGAACTCATCTATTTTTTTTAAAACAGGAAGTGGTTTTTGCGTTGTTGCACTATTGTCCAAATATGCAATTTTTCTATTTTCCAATATAGGAAAATCTTTTCTAATATCATCTATATTCATTTCTTCTCCTTCTTTCACATTGTAAATAAATTGTTTTTTGTCGAATTGGGTGCAAAAGGGGCCAGGCCCCTTTTGCACCTTTTTCTCCTTTTAATCCAATTTCTTATCTATTTCATCAATTATTTGATTTTTTAAATCTTCGTTTTTGATGTTTTCTAATATTTTATTGAATTTTGCTCTGACCATTAGTTTCATTGCTTCTTTTATATTAAATCCTCTGCTCATTATGTAGAATAATTCTTTTTCGCTAGTTTTGCCACTACTGCTTGAATGATTTCCTTCTACATCTTCTTCACTACATAAAAGCATTGGTAAAGCTAATGATTTTGCATTATCTGATAATAACATACAAGATTCATTTTCATTTCCTTTTGCCTTTTTAGCACCTTTCTTAAAATCTATTGTTCCTTTGAAATGTTTAATAGCTTTATCTTTTAAAGCACCTTGTACTTCTATATTTATATTTGTTTTTATTCCTCTTAATTCTGATATATAATTTAAATCAAATAATTGATTTTCTTTTCCTAAATAAATGCTATTTAATGAGTTTGAAGAAAAATCTCCTTTTAAATTTGAATAATAATTTGAAATGCTGTTTTTTCCTCCGAAATCAATAATTGTATAATTTACATCTGCATTTTCACAGAGTTCATTGTCTATTGATATAAAGTTATTAGAGTTAGAGTTTAATAAATTAACTACTATCACATTAATACTAGAATTTTTCTTTGCAAATAGTTTTACTATTCCATTATGATAATATTTGTTATTTTCGTCTGACAAATATTTTATTATGATAGTCCCTTTTGAATTTTCATTTGCTTCAATTACAATATTATCAACTAGATTAGAATTATTACTGTCAAATTTAAAATCTACTTGTAGTTCTTTATTTGCCTTGCTATCTATTTGCACTTTCAGACTTTGATTTGAATTGTTTTTAACTTGATTTGTAAAAATATTTCCTAATCCATAGGCTAAATTGCATTTATTATTAGATAATTTTTCAACCTGTATTTTGGATGTTTCACTATTAATGGTAATATTATCAAAATTTTCAATTGGATTAGAAATTTTAACATCTTCAAGTTTTATATTATTTATATTAAAATTTCGTGAAGTTCTAACAGGTGTTTCATTTAATTTTATACTTTCCATTTTGTTTCCTTTCTCTAAATAAATTGTTGTTTGAGTGATAGTATTTGAAATCTAGATTATAGAATTCAATAGAAATACTAATAGATGTTAAGCCATTTTTCTGGGTTCCGGCACTATCTTCGAAGGACTTCTGCCGGGAGATAAAATGGTTAACAGATATTATATTTCTATTGAATTATTTTAAGTAAATTTATCCTATTGCACCTTCTAATTCTAAATTAATAAGATTATTCATTTCTACTGCATATTCTACTGGTAATTCTTTTGATATTGGATATGCAAATCCTCTAACTATCATTGCTTTTGCATCTTCTTCTGACATTCCTCTACTCATTAAATAGAAAATTGCTTTATCACTAATTTTTCCAATTTTAGCCTCGTGTGAAAATTCTGCCGTCTCTGTTCTTACATCATTTACTGGGATTGTATCTGATATAGAAATATCATCAAGCATTAAAGATTCGCAAGATACCATGCCTTTTGATTTTTTTGCCTGTTCATTAATTCTAGTTAAAGCTCTATAAGTACATTTCCCACCATCTTTTGAAATTGATTTGCTATTTACAACACTAGATGTATTTGGTGCATTGTGAACAACTTTAAATCCATTATCTAAGTTTTGTCCTTTTCCAGCAAATGAAATTCCTGTAAATTCAGTTTTTGCTCCTTCTCCATTTAATATACTCATTGGATATAGCATCGAAACTTTTGAACCAAATGATCCAGATACCCATTCCATACTAGCATTTTTTCCTACTAGAGCTTTTTTTGTATTTAAATTAAGCATATTTTTAGACCAGTTTTCTATTGTTGAGTATCTTAGATGTGCGTTATCTTTTACATATAGCTCAACACATCCAGCATGAAGATTAACTTTATTATATTTAGGTGCACTACATCCTTCTATAAAATGAAGGCTTGCTCCTTCGTTTACTATAATTAATGTGTGTTCAAATTGTCCAGCTTCTGGTGAGTTCAATCTAAAATAACTTTGAAGTGGTATATCTACTTTTACACCTTCTGGAACATATACAAAAGATCCTCCAGACCAAACTGCTCCATGTAGTGCTACAAATTTATGATCATGTATAGGAACGCATTTCATAAAATGTTCTTTAACAATTCCCGGATATTTTCTAACTGCTGTTTCCATATCTGTATATATTACGCCTTGTTTTATTAGTTCTTCTTTCATACTATGATAAACTACTTCTGAGTCATATTGAGCTCCAACACCTGCTAAGGATTCTTTTTCTGCTTCTGGAATTCCGAAGTTTATCAAAAGTATTTTTTATATCTTCAGGAACATCATCCCATGAATTGTTTAATTTTGATTTTGGTTTTACATATGTTGCAATATCATCCATATTAAGCCCTGAAATATCTGGTCCCCAAGTTGGAAGTTCCAGTTTATTATATACTTCTAATGATTTTAATCTAAAATCTCTCATCCAATCTGGTTCATTTTTTTGTTTAGATATTTCTTTTATTATTTCTGGTGTTAATCCTTTTTCAATTTTAAATTCATATTCATCTTTATTTTTTATATCATAAATATTTCTATTTATATCTTTAATTTTAGTTTTCATATTTTTAAGAAAATCCTTTCATATTTGAAAATTTACTCACATTATAGTATAATATAATTACAATAAAATATTGTTAGGAGGTTTTTGTATGGCTGTAGCAGCAATAGTAATAATTTTTCTTTTAATTTTATCAGCTGGTTATCTGGTAGTAATTCTTATGAACCATGAAAGCTTTAAACGTCGGGAAGAATTATTTGATGAATTATCTGATGAAATAAACTATGAATTAGAAGCTACTCTTCAGAACCTGGGAAAAAAATAATAATTTTTCTTTTCCCTATGCCAACTGATTTTTCAGTTGGTATTTTCTTTTTTACTTATAACTACTATATCCATTTTCTTCTATTTCTTTAGCTAACTCATAAGTTCCTGTTTTTACTATTTTTCCATCTATTAAAATGTGAACATAGTCTGGTTTTAAACTACTTAAAATTTTTGTATTGTGTGTTATTATCAAAACTGCATTTTTCTTGTTTTTAAACATTTCTATACCTTTAGATACTGTTTTAATTGCATCCACGTCAAGTCCCGAATCAGTTTCATCTAATATCGCAAGTTTTGGATTTAATACTAAAAGTTGAAGAATTTCGTTTTTCTTTTTTTCTCCACCTGAAAATCCAACATTTAAACTCCTTTCCATATAATTAGGGTTCATATTTAATTCTTGCATATATTTTTTAAGTTCATTTTTAAATTCAAATATTTTAACTGGTTTTCCAGTAACTTTATTTTTTGCATATTTCAAAAAATTAGTAACCGAAACTCCAGGTATTTCCTCTGGCAATTGAAAAGACATAAAAATCCCTTTTCGTGCTATTTCATCTGTTTTTGAATTTGTTATATCTTCCTCATCGAATGTAATTGTTCCATTTGTTTTTATATAACTAGGATTATTGAGTATTGCATTTGCTGTTGTTGATTTTCCTGAACCATTTGGTCCCATAATTACATGAATTTCTCCTTTATTAATTTTTAAATTCATTCCTTTTAAAATTTCTTTTCCTTCAGCATTTACATATAAATCTTTTACTTCTAATAAATTGTTGTTCATGACTCTATCCTTTCTTTGTTGTTTTATTCCGGGTCGCCCTGGGGTGCAACCACTACAGTGAGAAAAATGGGTTCTGTACCCTTTGTTCTCAAATTCTATTTTTTTGTTCCGTGTTCTTCTTACGCAAGACATACACTTCTCGTTATTAATATCATACCCGCATTCTAAACTATATAACCCCAACGTTTTATGCGTATATTTTGCTAATTTATTTAGTGTTTCATCATTAATAGCCATCTTTATTTTTTCTGCTTCGGATTCTGCTTTGTCAGGCTCTAATTCTAATATTCCGTTTAAAAATAGATACACTATATCATAAGCCTCTAATATCTTCTTACCATATTTTTTACCCATATCAGTTAATGATATATTTCCATAAGATTTATAGTTTACTAGTCCTGCTTCTTTTAAATTAGTTATTGCATAGTTTACAGTAGGCTTAGTTTTATTTAATATTTTGGCTATATCTGTAACTCTAGCTTTTTTTTCTTCATTTTGTAATATATATATAGTTTTTAAATATTCTTCTTGAGTTTTTGTAAGCATAAAAGACACATCTCCTTTGTTAGAGTACTCTAACATTATACTACTTTTTTATAGTTTGTCAATATTAATAAATAAAAAAGTTAGATTTCTCTAACTTTTTTATTTGGCAAAAAAGGGGTCTGTCCCCTTTTTTGCCATTATCCTAATTTATCTCCATTTTCAACTTTTCTATCTGGGCTAATTAATACTACTCCATCTTTGCTATATGTACCAAGTACTAATACTTCTGATATAAAGTTTGCTATTTGCTTTGTAGGAAAATTAACTACTGCTAATATTTGTTTGTCTATCAATTCATCTGATGAATAAATATCTGTTATTTGTGCAGATGATTTTTTTATACCAATTTCTTTGCCAAAATTTATTTCTAACTGATATGCAGGTTTTTTTGCTTTTTCAAATTTATTTGCGGATATTATTGTACCTACCCTAATATCTAATTTCATAAAATCTTCAAATGTTACCATAAATACTACCTCCTATATATAAAATAGACTTGTCATATATACCATATATAGTATACAATAAATAACTCCATTAGTCCTGTTCATTTCATTATTCTGTGGAAGAATTGAAAATAAAATGAGTAAAGAAGTTGATACTAATAATATAATCATATCTTTATTATAAATAGCATTATATGTTATTGGATTTATTAAAGAAGATGTTCCAATTACTAATAACACATTAAAAATATTCGAACCTAAGATATTCCCAATTGCTATATCACTTTCTCCTTTTATTGATGCTGATACACTTGTGACTAATTCTGGAAGGCTTGTACCAATTGCAAGAATAGTTATACTTATAATCTTTTCACTTAATCCTAGAGTCTTTGCTATATTAACTGAATTATCTACAGTTAA
This sequence comes from uncultured Clostridia bacterium, assembly GCA_947623865.1. Lineage (GTDB taxonomy): Bacteria > Bacillota > Clostridia > TANB77 > CAG-508 > CAG-452. The sequence continues at coordinate 54,153 of CANQIC010000005.1, forward strand.
ATCTCCACCTATTTTTAATGCAACAAGACCTAAAACTATAAATGCTATATTCCTTAAAGCAGACCCTTTATTAGTATTTTTTTGCTCTTCAACATTTATATAATCTTCTTTATCAAATTTTTCTCCTTTAAAAGACATAATAATTGTATATAAAATAAAAAATATAAACATAAAAATAAGTATTATTCCATCTATTCTAGTTACATTTTGTCCTATATTACAAATAACTATAAAAATAATTGAAACACATAAACATAATGGTATTTCTATTAATCTTGTTTCTCTTTTGAATTTTATTGGTTTTATAATAGTTGATATTCCTAAAATTAATAACAAATTAGAAATACTACTTCCTATTACATTTCCAATAGCCATATCTGAATATCCATTTATTGCAGATGTTATACTAATAAATAATTCTGGCATAGATGTACCTATTGACACAATTGTTAATCCTATTACTATTTCTGGTATGTGAAATTTTTTTGCTATATTACTTGAGCCATCTACTAATAAATCTGCTCCTTTTATTAGAAAAATAAATCCTAGTATTATTAGAATTAGTGATAAAATCATAAACTCTTCTCCTATTAATACTTTGATTATTTCCCATTTATTTTTTCATTATACAATTTACAATTATAAATTACTAAATTTTATTTTTCAACACAAAAAAACAACAAATAAGAATTTTCTTCTTATTTGTTGTTTTTACTAAAACTAATTTTTTTACTAATTCATAAGTCTGACAATTTTTGCAATTTGAGAATTTTTGTATTTGATTCATTATACAAAAAATGTATCTGCTATAATTTATTCTATTGCTATTTTTTATTTTCAAGTTCTATTATTATTTTTTCATCATTAAATTCAAAAACTACTTTTAAGCTATCTGTTGCTTTGTATTTGGTTAAATTAAATGTTTGCCAATGCCTAAACATGCCATTTAACATTTGATTATATCCACCGTTTCCATCACTGCTATTTATTACAGGATAAAATCTTTTACCTTCGCTATTTTCTACATACTCATTTTGTATAAGAATATTTCTAACAGAGTGGGTATTATTGAAAAATTCTTCTGTTTTTCTTTGTTTTTCTTCTTCACTATCATTTTCTGAATATACAGGATCTCCCCATCTTGTTATCCACTCAATTTTCATTGCTGTGCTTGATACTTCTGCTTTTGTAACAATTAAATCATCTCTTGTACAATTTTTAACTCTATATACTGTTTTTTCTCTATTATATATTTCTTCTGATAAATTCACCTCTAAATTCCAATCTCCCTCTACTGTAGTTTGTTCAGCAGTTTTATTATTTTCAAGTATTATTTTATCGAAACTTATATATAACTTTTTGCTTTTAGGAAAATTATCAGAATAAGTTGTATACATATATTCAATAGTTTTGTCATATTTTGTTACTATTTTTCCTTCATATCCACCATTAGAATATGCAATATTGTTATATGATTTTTCAATATTGTTTTCTTTGCAAAATTTTTCATATTTTTCTGGGCCTTCAAATTCTGCAACTATAAACTTGTTTTCATCATCTGTTATTATTAAGTTAGGTAAATTAATATTATATAACTCTTCAATATTTTCAATTTCCGGGATTTCTATATCGAATATTATAGATAAATTGTAATCATCCATTAGTATTTCTGAAACTTTAACATTTGTTCCATTAGAATTAATGTATTTCATCTTAACTTCTTGTATATAACCATTATCTATTGCTTCTTTTATTCCATCTCTGGAATCATTTCTTAACAAATAGTTTATAAAAGCTAAAATATTTTTCGAAAATAATACTGAGCTTATTAATATTGTCACTAATAAAAAACATGCTACTAATTTTAAAATTTTAAATTTATTAGTATTTTCTTCTTTATTAAGAGCATTTTTTATTATATTCTCATATTCAAGAGGTTTATCTATTTTTTTTATAAAAGCTTCTTTTATCTTTTTATCTAAATTATCTTTCATTTTTAAATTTCTCCTTTATAATTATTTTTAATTTTAACTTTTGCTCTTGCTATTCTTGTTTTTATAGTGTTTTCATTTGTTTTCAAAATTTTACTTATCTCTTTTGTTGTATATTCTTCAAGATAATATAAAGTTATAGCAATTCTCTCATCATAATTTAAGCACTTAATTATAAATTCAAAATTTAAATTATTATCTGAAAAGTTATTGGTCTCATCTAATTTTATATCCTCATTTAAAGATACAATAGTTGCTTTTTTAGTTTTGTATATATCATTACATTTGTTTATAAGAATTTTTATAATCCATGTCTTAAAATATTTTTCATTTTTCAACTTATGTAATGATTTAAATGCTGAAATCATTGTTTCCTGTATGGCGTCAAAAATATCTTCATCATTAATCAATTTTGTTCTTGCTATTTTATATAGCTCATCCTCCATATTTATAATTAATTCAGTGAAAGCCTCTTTATCTCCCTTTTTAGCTTTAATTACTAATTCATCCATTTTTATCTCCTTAATTTGTTCTATATTATATTAGACGTAAAAAATACTAATTATAGTTTCATAATAAGAACAAATTGCCTAGGCACCTTTGTTCTTGCAATTTAAGTTTGCGACTAAAAGGAATAAATCTCAAAGACGATAGCGATTGTAGCATTTTTATATAAAAAGCTATAAATTTATTTCTAAACTTATAGCCCTTTATATATCACATAATTATTCATATAAAATTACGTCATTACTATTTAAACTCTTTTTTACATCTATTACTCTTTGATTTTCTGAGCCTTTCCACTTTAGACTAGGATTTCTTAGTTCATCAACATATCTACCATCTACTAATACATCTGTATATTTCATTACTTCTTTATCTTTTAAATCTTTGTCAAATGTAAATCCTGACCATATCCATAAATTCTTGTTTGGTAGCTTTCCTTTGAAGGCTTTTGCAAGTTTAGTAGTTCCTTCAATATTATTAGGATGAAGCGGTTCTCCTCCTAAAATTGATAATCCTTTTACATTTTCATTTTCACATAGTTTTAATACTTTATCTATTGTTTCATCAGTAAATTCTTTCCCACCGACTAAAATCATGTGTTTCTGGATTGAAACATTCTTTACAGTTAAAAGTACATCCTTGCATAAAGATTGATACTCTAACACCTGGTCCATCTGAAATATCCATTTTTCTAATCTTGTTGTATCTCATTTATATTAACCCCCATCATATATGCATTTATTCTTCGTAATCTTTATTATCCATATGTAATACTCTTTCTTTTATTTCTTGTGTTCTTCCTCTATTCCAGAAGTTACTTCCTATGTATCCACATGTTCTTCTTGCTACATTTAAAGTATCATGGTCTCTATTTCCACAATTTGGGCAATACCATTCTAAATTATCATCAATTAAAATTTCTCCATCAAATCCACATTTTTGACAATAGTCAGATTTTGTATTTAATTCTGCATACATTATATTATCATAAATAAATTTGATAACTTGTAAAACAGACTCTATATTGTTTTGTAGGTTAGGTGTTTCTATATATGATATTGCACCACCTGGACTTAATTCTTGAAATTCACTTTCTAGTTTAAGTTTTTCGAAAGCATCTATTTCTTCAAATACAGGTACATGGTAAGAATTTGTTATATAATCTCTATCTGTAATACCCTCAATAACTCCAAATCTATCTTTTAAACATTTTGCAAATTTGTATGTTGTTGATTCAATTGGTGTTCCATATACACTGTAATCTATATTTTCTGCTTCTTTCCATTCTTTGCATTTATCATTTAGTTTTTGCATAACTTTTAGTCCAAATTCTTTACCTACTCCATTATCAGTATGGCTATTTCCTGTCATGTATTTTACACATTCATAAAGTCCTGCATATCCTAGTGAAATAGTTGAATATCCTCCATGTAATAAATCATGTATGCTTTCACCTTTTTTAAGTCTTGCAAGTGCTCCATGTTGCCATAGTATTGGTGCTACGTCACTTGTTGCCTTACTTAGTCTTTGATGTCTAGCTTGAAGTGCTCTATGACACAATTCTAGTCTTTCTTCATATATATCCCAAAACTTGTTCATATCTTTACTAGATGATAATGCAACATCAACTAAGTTTATTGTTACAACACCTTGATTAAATCTACCATAATATTTAGGTTTATTAGTTTTAGGATCAACATATGGTGTTAGGAATGAACGACATCCCATACAAGGATAACAATTTCCATTACCATTTTTATCTATTTTTAATTCTAGCATTTTCTTTTCAGAAATATAATCTGGAACCATTCTCTTTGCTGTACATTTAGCAGCAAGCTCTGTTAAATACCAGTATTTACTACCTTCTTTTATATTATCTTCTTCAAGAACATATAGTAATTTTGGGAATGCTGGTGTAATGTACACACCTTTCTCATTTTTCATCCCTTGTATTCTTTGTTTTAGCATTTCTTCAATAATCATAGCTAATTCTTCTTTATATTCATCTGTTTCTCCTAAATAAAAACATACACTTAAGAAAGGAGATTGTCCATTTGTTGTAGTCATAGAATTAATTTGATATTGGAAAGTTTGAACACCATCTTTTATTTCTTTTTTCAAATCTTCTTTTGCAAATTTTTCGCATTGTTCTTTAGATAATTTTCTATCTTGATATTTTTTTAAATATCTATTATAGCTATCTCTTACGAATGGGGCAAGATGTGTCATTGTAACAGTTGCTCCACCATATTGACTAGATGTTACAGCTGTTATTATTTGAGTTGCAATTGTCATTGCTGTTAAGAATTTATGTGGCTTTTCAATCATAACTCCATTAATATTAGTACCATTTTGTAGCATGTCATCTAAATCTATTAAATCACAATTATGAAGAGCATTTTGAGCAAAATAATCTGCATCATGGAAATGTATAATTCCTGCATCATGTGCTTTTACAATGTCATCTGCAAGCAAAAATCTTCTCGTTATATCTGTACTTGTAATTCCTGCCAAGTAATCCCTTTGTGTTGTTACAACTTTAGCATTTTTGTTAGAATTCTCGTTGTTCCAATATTCACTTTCTCCTTCAATTAATTCTTTAATTGATTGATCTGTTGTATTAGCTTTTCTAACTAATTCTCTTGTATAACGATATGTAATATATTTTTTTGCTAATTTAAACTTTTCAAGAGACATTAATTTTTCTTCAATAATATCTTGTATATCTTCAACTAGAATTCTTGCTTTATCAAGTTCTTCTATGTATTTTATAATGTCATCAATTTGTTCTTTTGTTGCTTTTTCTTTTTTAGAAACTTCATTATTAGCTTTTTGAATTGCAATTCTTATTTTTTCTGGATTATACGCGACAATTGTTCCATCTCTTTTTATTATTTTCATATCAATATCTCCCCCTTCATAATGTAATAGGATTATATCATAAAAAATATAAAATGTTGTTGCATTTGCAACAACATTTTATATGATTCTTTTAAAATTTAGTAATATCAAGGTTAAGCTGTTTTGTTACATTTTTATTACAAATTCGTTACATTTTTAATTTTATTTTTCTAATCTATTATTGAATTTTTCAATTGCTTCATCTATAAAGAGTTTGCTTCTTCCACATATTGGATTACTTAAAGGGCAATGATTATAACATCCTCTGCAATTCATTTTAGCTAAATATTCTTTTATTTCTATATCTTTTTCATTCATTCTATTTTTCTCCAATTACATCATTATAAATAATATTTATATCTGTTTCATCTTTGTACTTATTTTCCATTGGACACATTCCAGTATTATCTTTATTTTTAATGTAATTTACCTTCTTGTTATATTCATATTTAATATCATTTTTTTCTAATATAGGGATTGCAAATTCACTTATTATTTCTGTATAGATTTCTTTAACTCCTGCTACTGCTAAAATAGATGCTGCAACCTTTCCAATTACTTTATCTGCAACTATAGCATCTTTAAGTAATGCCTCATCTTTCATTAAAATATCTTTTATATCTTTTATTCTATCTTGATAATATTCTTTTATATCTCCACTTTTATAGCATACTACCAAAGAAGCATTTTTTTCTAATAATATATTTTTTATTTTTTCTAAATTAGTCATGAAGTTTTATCCCTTTCTCTATTACTTTTGCAATAAATGGAACAAGTAAAATTTGAATAGCTATTCCTGGTAATCCTGCTTTTATGCTGTCCATTACTGATAATCCATAAGTGCTAAATCCAAATACATTTATTGCCACAAATAATACTCCTGAATATATTACTCTACCTAATATAATGGTTGAAATTAGTGATATATATTTATTGAATTTTTTATTAAGTAATCCAAGTAAAATTGCATAAATTACTAATTCTATAAGCATATATGGTAATCTTGAAAGATTTGGCATACCTGTTAATAAGTAGCTAAATATTATAGATGTACCTGCCACTATACTTCCACTAAACACTCCAAATGTTAATGCAGCAATTAATACTGCTATATGCATTGGTAAAAAAATGCTACCAGCCGAACTTCCTGCTAAAATATGAAATATTCTAGGTAAGGCTACACCTATTCCACTTAAAAGAACTGTGCCTATTACATATTTTGCCTTTCTCGTAGATAATACATCTAATATACGATTTTCTTTTTTTATACCTTCAACTTTTTCTATCATAATAAAATCCTCCTATATTTCTATTAATTCATAATCTCTGCTTCCAATTCCTAAATCACTTGCTGCTTCAATTGTGTGTATTCCATGTCTTGAATTAATTCTTTCTAATAAATGATCTTTTCCTTCGTCATTTGAATTTTTAACTAAATCAATACATGCTTGATCTATGGCAACAGGGTCAAGAGATGATAATATTCCAATATCTTTTATGCATGGATTTTCTGCAACTGAACAGCAGTCACAGTCTACACTCATATTGCACATTACATTTATATATACAATATTTCCTTCAAATTTTTTGGTAACACTACTTGCTGCATCTGCCATAGCTTCTAAAAATTTTATTTGATCTACTTTAAACATTTCTTCATAACTTCCATTTTCTTTTCCAACGCAATGGATATATCTTTTCCCTTTTCCTGATGCTACACCAATTGATAGTTGTTTTAATGCTCCTCCATAGCCTCCCATTGGATGTCCTTTAAAATGCGATAAAACTAGCATTGAATCATAATTATCTATATTTTTACCTACATAATTTTTCTTAATTACTTTTCCATTAGGAATTTCTAATACTTTATCCTCACCTTCAGCATCCATAATATCTACATCAAAATATTTTGTCCAGCCATGTTCCTCCATTAATTGTTTATGCTTTTCAGTTGTATCTCTTGCTCCTTCATAAGCTGTATTACATTCTACAACTGTTCCATTTACATGTTCTACTATCTTCTTTACCATTTCTGGTCTTATATAGTTTTGATTTCCTCTTTCTCCTGAATGTAATTTTACTGCTACTTTTCCTGTTAACGGTTTTTTAAGTACGTCATACATTTTAACAATGTTTTCTGGAGTAATTTCCTTGCAGAAATATACTTTTGCTTTTTCCATTTTAAATCCTTCCTTTCTTTATAATTTATTATATACCTTATCGGTAATTTGTTTTTTCATTATAAATTTATCCCTTTCCTTTTATATAGTCACTCTAATAAACGCATTGTATCACAACTATTTAATTTAAGCAATTACATTAGTTTCATAGATTTTATTATTTTGATTATATTCATAGTTCATTAAAAGTCCTTCGTATACAAGACTAATATTTTTTAACTCTAAAAAATCCATAGGTTTTACTATTTCAGGTAAAAGTTTCTTATTTAAGCTACTTTCTAATATATATTTTACAAATTCTGCACAATAAAATCTATTTTCTCTTTTATATTTTTTATTTATACTTACTAAAAATAGACCTATAATATTAAATTTATATCTACTCTTATCTTCTTTCATTTCTTCTATCATTGAACATATCCTCTTGTATTGGTTATTTGTTATCGTTAATAAATATACTGCTGATATTGTGTTCTTAAATCTAGCATAAGTTCCTTTGTTTAATTCTTCATGTATAAATCCTCCTTTATATGGATTGTATGGATTTAATCTTCCAAAAGAATATAACTCTTTCAAATCAGAATCTAATGCTATTGAAACGTGAGTATATTTTTTTTTAGTATAATATTTTACAATGCCAGATAGTGCAGTTCCTGTATGTGTTAGTACTATATATATTTCTTTCATTATTTCATCTCCATTAATCTACTCTTAATGCCTCTACTGGATCTTTTTTACTAGCCATTTTTGAAGGTATTAATCCTGCAGTCATCGTAAGCAACATACTTATAATAACAAGTATCACTCCAGCTAATGGTGGAACCATTGTTTTAACACTTACTCCTGTAAGACTATATATAACTTTATTAATTGGAATTGTAAGAAGAACTGTTATTCCTATTCCAAGCAATCCGGAAATTAATCCCACTATAAATGTTTCTGCATTGAATACTCTTGAAATATCCTTCTTAGAAGCACCTATACTACGAAGTATTCCTATTTCTTTTGTTCTTTCAAGTACTGAAATATATGTTATTATTCCTATCATTATTGATGATACTATTAATGATATTGCTACAAATGCTATTAAAACATAACTGATTATATTAATAATTCGATTTACTGACTTCATCATAATTCCTACTATATCAGTATAGTTTATTGCATTTTCTTCTTTTCCTTCATCTTTTTGCTTTTGATTATAATTTTCAATTTCTTTTGTAATATTATCTTTAGACGCAAAATCCTTAGGATAAATGCTTATCGAAGATGGATTATTTAAATCAATAGCACCTAACTTTTCTAAGTTTTTTTCATAACTTGAATTCATATTTTCTGTATATGCTTCCATCATTTGCGATAATTCTTCTGCACTCAAAGTTGCCATTGCCATTTTTTGCTCTCTTGATAGTGAATCATAATTAAACTCCTTTTTATCATCTTCTGATGGAAAATCTAACCCTGAAAATACATTTACATCGGATTTTTCTTTTTGTTCTTTTACAATCTCTGATTCATTAGATTTATTTATAACATATTCTTCTAAATCCTTTGTATATCCTATTCCTTCTGTCATAGATACTGCAACTGTATCTGGATTTTGTTTAATTATTCCTACAACTTTAATACTTTCTGCTTTATCTATTTTTTGTTTCATGTATTTAGTATCATCTTTTTTGTCAAGCCATAACCCATTTTCTTTAGTATAATAATCTGAATTTAAAATTAATTTAAATGATAATCCTAATAATTGATCATAAGTGTATGATGTTTGAGTAGATTCTTCAACAGTTTTACCTTTTTGCATTGCTTTAAATTTCTTCTCTAATTCATCTTGATTCTTTAATCCTAATGAGTATAATGTATAATCACTAAGTTCATTATTTTCATTTACCACTAACACTACTTCGTTATAGTTTTTAGGCCAATCACCTGCTAGTAAATTATATTGTGAATGTAATAACTCTTCATTATCTAGCATTTCAATCCATATATCTGTATTTGACATCATGGTCGATGACATAGAAGAATTATTGCTTGCTTCAATCATTTCTCCCATTCCCATAGCATTCATAACAGTGCTTGGGTTAACTTGGACTATTCCATCCGATGTATCTTCTTTATATAGATTAATGTTTAAGTTATAACTATAATCTATTGCATTCGCATAATCTTTTATTGAATTGTTATCTTCTTCTAAATAAGTCTTTAACTCTTTTAAATTGTTGTTTGTTACCTTATTTGAAAGTGTAGCTATCATTTCATCCATAATATCAGATGAATATATTTTACCTTCTTCATAATTTGAAGTGTCTTGATTTGTTTCTCCCATCATACTTTCCATCATACTAGACATATCAATAGTTTGTTCTTCTATTGTAATTGGATATGATGATAATGTGTCTTCCTCTACTTTATTTATATAGTTTTGTACACCTGTTGATATTGCAAGAATTAAAGCAATTCCAATAATACCAATACTTCCTGCAAAAGCTGTTAAAAATGTTCTTCCCTTTTTAGTCATTAAATTGTTTAAACTTAAATTTAAAGCTGTAAAAAAGCTCATTGATGGCTTTTTATTTTTTCTTTTATTATCTTCATTTTTACTTTCTTCTGATTTATATGGATTACTATCATCTATTACTTTTCCATCTAAAGCCTTTATTATTCTTGATGAATATTTTTCTGCCAATTCTGGATTGTGTGTTACCATTATTATTAATTTGTTTTTCGAAATATTCTTTAATATTTCCATTATCTGAACACTTGTCTTTGTGTCTAATGCACCTGTTGGCTCGTCTGCTAAAATTATTTCTGGGTCATTTACTAATGCTCTTGCTATTGCAACTCTTTGCATTTGTCCACCTGACATTTGGTTCGGTTTTTTATTAATTTGGTCCTTTAGTCCAACACTTTCTAATGCTTTTATTGCTTTTTTTCTTCTTTCTTTTTTTGATACTCCTGATAATGTTAAAGCAAGTTCTACATTTGATAAAACTGTTTGATGTGGTATTAAGTTATAATTTTGGAAAACAAAGCCTATAGAATGGTTTCTATATGTATCCCAATCTCTGTCTTTAAATTCTTTAGTAGATTTACCGATTTACTGATAAATCTCCATTTGTATATCTATCTAAGCCACCTATTATATTTAAAAGTGTTGTTTTTCCACATCCGCTTGGTCCTAGTATAGATACGAATTCTGATTTTCTAAATTCAATATTTATACCTTTTAAAGCTTCTACTTTAGAATCTCCTGATAAATACTCTTTGGTGATATTTTCTAATTTTAACATTCTTCCTCCTTCAAAGTTCAAATAATTTTGTACCTTTCACCTTTCATTCTTAACTTAATAATTATATTACCCAAAATTTCTCGTGTCAACCGTCAAAATTGACCAATTTTTGGTTTAATGATATAATAAACATAAGGTACGCCCTTGGTGTATCAAATATTTTATAAAGGAGACCTACAAATATGAAAAAACCAGCAAATTTAGTACGGGCTAAAGATATTATAACATCTTTAGCAAAAGAGCTTCCTTCAAATCTAATTCTCGATACAGAAAGTGAGCATGGAAAATTCACAAAAAATTTTCTTTTAAAACTAACTGATGAGCAGTTAGATGAGCTTTGTGAAGAAGCAAAAAAGCAAAAAAATGAAGACATTTCTCTTATTTTCTATGAAGTTAAGGAAGGAAGTAAAGAACCTGCTACTAGAATTGAAAAATTTAATAGTTTTAAATTGAGCGATGTAAAAAGTATTACTTTTAATGGTAATACTCTTCCTCGTATGGACTATAATTTTTCTGAGATTTATCACTACGTGGCTGTAACTCTTGTTACTCCATAAAATCTCCGACCTCTCCAGTTATAAAACTGTAGAGGTCTTTTATTATATAGGAAAGTTTATTAAAAGTTTTTTAAATAAAAAATTTAGGCCATATTGATAATCAAGAACGGAGTGGTTGTCATGTTTTCAACAATTGCTTAAACAAATGCTTTTTTACTTGACAAAAGTGATATAATAATTTTAAATATGGAGGTTTTTATAAATATGGATAAACGAAAATTGGAATTAGTAGCAGACTTTTATGAATTTACAATGTCAAATGGTTTCTTTGCTAAAAATATGAGCAATAAAATAGCATATTTTGATCTTTTTTTTAGAGAAATCCCTGACAATGGTGGTTATGTAATATTTGCAGGCTTAGAACAAATAATTGAATATGTGAAAAATTTAAAATTTAATGATGAGGATATTGAATATTTAAAAAGCAAGAATATATTTTCAAATGATTTCTTAGAATATTTGAGAAACTTTAAATTTACAGGAACGATTTGGTCTGTTCCAGAAGGAACTGTAGTATTTCCAAATGAACCATTAATTACTGTTAAAGCTCCTATTATTCAATCTCAACTTTTAGAAACTACAATGCTTTGTTTAATTAATCATCAATCATTAATTACAACTAAAGCTAGTAGAATAGTAACTGCAGCAGATGGACGCCCTGTAATGGAATTTGGAGCAAGACGTGCTCATAGTGTAGATGCAGCAGTATATGGTGCAAGAGCTGCAATTATTGGAGGTTGCGTTCGGAACATCATGTGTTTTAACTGCAAAAGAATGGAATGTACCTGCAAGTGGAACAATGGCACATAGCTTTATACAAGCCTTTGATTCCGAGTACGAAGCATTTAAAGCTTATGCTGAAAATTATCCTAATGATTGTACTCTACTAATAGATACATATGATACAATAAACTCTGGTATCAAAAATGCAATTAGAGTTTTTAATGAAGTACTTGTTCCAAATGGATATAGACCTAAAGCAGTAAGACTAGATAGTGGTGATTTATCTTATTTATCTAAAAAAATAAGAACTATTTTAGATAATGCTGGTTTTGAAGATTGTAAAATATGTGGAACAAATGCTCTTGATGAGTTTGTAATTACTTCTATACTAGATGAAGGTGCTAAAATAGATTTATTTGGTGTTGGAGAAAATTTAATCACTGCAAAAAGCAATCCTGTTTTTGGTGGTGTATATAAGTTGGTAGCAGTTGAAAAAGATGGTCAAATAATTCCTAAAATTAAAGTATCTAATAATACAATAAAAATAACAAATCCTAGTTTTAAAAAATTATATAGATTTTATGATAAATCAACTAATAAAGCTTTAGCTGATGTAATTACATTATATGATGAAGTCATTCCAGATGATGGATATGTAATTTTTGATCCTACATCACCTTGGAAAAATAAAAAATTAACTAATTATACTGTAAGAACATTGCAAGAATTAATTTTTGACAATGGAAAACTTGTATATAATTCTCCTGATTTACATACAATTGCACAAAATGCTAAAAAAGAGTTAGATACATTGTGGAATGAAGTTAAACGTATAAAAAATCCACATAAATATTACGTAGATTTATCTCAAAAATTATGGGATTTAAAAAATGAATTATTAGAAAATAAATAAATTGGAATAAGAGAAACATTTTGCTCGGAGTAATTTCTCCACAATAATCAAAAATGTGGAGAAATTACTCCGAGCAAAATGTTTCTCTTAATTAATTATCTGATTGTAATTTCATATCTCCATCTTTTATTATGTTCTTTTTCCTTAATAAAGTAGATACTAACCATGCAATTAATCCTGGTAATACAAAATGTAATATTATTATTTTAAGTAGTAATATTAGTGGTTGTTCTACTCCACTCATTGTTTCCCAAGTCATAAATTGTCCAACTAATCCTGCTGTTCCCATTCCTGCACCTGATGCATTATTAGTCATTTTAAATACTGTTGTAGATAAAGGTCCTAATATAGCACTTGAAATTATTGCAGGAAGCCAAATTATAGGTTTTTTCATAATATTGGGTACTTGTAACATAGAAGTACCTATTCCTTGTGAAATTAATCCTCCAAATTTATTCTCTTTAAAACTTGCCACTGCAAAGCCAATCATATTTGCACAACAGCCAACAGTTGCTGCACCAGCTGCTAGTCCATTTAGGTTTAATATTATTGCTATAGCTGCAGAACTTATTGGTAGAGTTAAAATCATTCCCATTATTACAGAAACCAAAATTCCCATTAATATTGGTTGTCTTTCAACAGACCAATTAATTAGTGCTCCTAATGCTGTCATAAAGCTAGATATTGTAGGTCCTATTAATAGTCCAACCAATGCACCTGAAAGAATTGTTGCAAGAGGAACCAAAATAATATCTACTTTTGTTTTACCTGTTACTAAATTTCCTACCTCTATTCCAACTATTGCAGCGATAAAAGCTCCTAATGGCTCCCCTGGTCCATTAAATAAAATAGCTCCTGTATCTGTAAATACTTCTCCTGCTAATATCTTAGTCGCAAATGCTCCTATCATTCCTGCTATAGATGCAGATACTGTTACATATGTACCAGATTTAAATTTACTAGCAACACCTATTCCAATGCCTGCTCCTGTTAATGCAGATGCCATTTTTCCTATTACAACTATTAATCTTCCTATTATATTAGGAATAAAACCTCCAATTTGGGTTAAGATGAGTCCTATTATTAATGTTGCAAATAAGCCCCATGCCATTCCTGTTAATCCATCTATAAATATATGATTTAAGGCTACTTTTAATTTTTTCATATCTTCTCCTTATTTATCCGATTTTATAAAATTCCATGAATCTCTGCACATCTCTTCTATTCCTCTTTCACAGACCCACCCAAGTTCTTTTTTTGCCTTTGTAGGATCTGCATAATATATAGCTAAATCACCACTTCTTCTAGGTGCAATTTTATATGGCACATCGACATTATTTACTCTTTTGAATGTTTCTATTATTTCTAAAACAGTATATGCTGTTCCTGTTCCTAAATTATATATAAATACACCACTTTTTTCTCTATTCAATTTTTCTAGAGCTTTTATATGTCCAATAGCTAAGTCAACTACATGCAAATAATCTCTAGCCCCTGTACCATCCTTTGTTCCTTCGTAGTCATTTCCGAATACATTTAAATGATCTAATTCTTTATTAGCTACTTTCATTATGAATGGCATTAAATTATTAGGTATACCTTGAGGTTCTTCTCCAATTAATCCACTTTTATGAGCTCCTATAGGGTTGAAATATCTCAAAATAGCAATGTTCCATGAATTATCTGATGCATACAAATCTTCTAAAATTTGTTCAATTATTGATTTAGTACTACCATAGGGATTTGTAGTCTTACCTCTTCCGAATTCTTCAATATATTTTGGTGTACCTGGATCGCCATAAACTGTAGCAGATGAACTAAATACTATTTTTTTACAATTATACTTCCTCATTAGTTTTAATAATACTAGAGTACCTGTTACATTGTTATAATAGTATTCTATTGGTTTTTCAACAGATTCTCCTACTGCTTTTAGCCCTGCAAAATGTATTACAGATTCAATATCATTTTCTTCGAATACATTATTTAATTTTTTTTCATCTAATATGTCTACTTCATAAAATTTAAAATCTTTTCCTGTTATTTTTTTTATTTTCTCCAGCACTTCAGGTTTACTATTTACAAAATTATCTACTATAACTATGTTTTCATCTCTATTTAATAATTCTACTACTGTATGGCTTCCTATATATCCTGCTCCACCTGTAACTAAAATTGACATTTTTAATTCACTTCCTTTATTATATTTGATTATATATCAAAATAAGAATTATAGCAACTATTCATTTTTATTAATTGTAATTTGTTGGTATTCATTCTTTGTATAAATTTACATATATATCATAATCTCTTAATATTTTTCTTACATAATTATTAGTTTCTTTAAAAGGAACATTTTCTATATCTGATGCGTCTTCTTTTATAATTCCATCAGCTATCCATTTGTCTACATTTCCAATTCCTGCATTATATGCAATAATTGCTAAATAGTAATTATTATTATATTTATTAATCAGGTTTGTAAAATAACTAAGTCCAATTTTTATATTTAAATCTGGTCTAAATAAATCTTCTTCACTAACATTTAAATCCATTTTGTTTGCTGTTTCTATTGCAGTAGTCTCCATTATCTGCATTAAACCTACTGCATTACTTGAAGACTTTGCATTTTCATTAAAATTACTCTCAGCTTTTATTATTGCATAAACCATATATGGATCTATGTTATATTCATCTGAATATTTTTCTATATATTCACTATATTTCAATGGATACATCTTTTTCATTATTATTTTATCTATTTCAACTATTTTGAATAGCACTAAATAGCTTAATAGAAATATAATTAAAATTATTAAAAGTCTAGCTAGTCTTTTCAAATTTGTCTCCTTTTTTTATCTTTGGCATTAATAATGTTATTTGAATAAATCAAAAGTAGTATATTGCAATTTTTACAATGTAATTTCTATAAAAATAATTTAAAATTGCTAGATTGTGCATTTTAATAAATGAGTAAAGCCAGAGGTGTGCATTTGCACATTGAGGATTTGCGATTGAATTAAAGTGCAAGATAGTAATTTTCATTTGTTTTGACTCTATTTTGCTTCGTACCAACTATATCCCTCAGATACTTCTGCTTTTAATGGAACATCTAATTTAATTACATTTTCCATTTCTGTTTTTAATATTTCTTTTACTATCTCTTTTTCATCTGGAGATGTTTCGATTAATAATTCATCATGAACTTGAAGTATTACTTTTGATTTAAGATTTTTTTCTTTTAATTTATTATATACGTTTATCATAGCAATTTTCATTATATCAGCAGCAGTTCCTTGTATTGGTGTATTCATTGCAACTCTTCCTCCAAACTGTCTTACCATATAATTATTTGATTTAAGTTCAGGAACATATCTTCTTCTATGATATAGAGTTTCTGCAAATCCTTTTTCTTTGGTTTCTTCAACTATATTAGTCATAAATTCTTTTATTCCACTGTATTTTTCAAGATATTGATCAATGTATTCCTTAGCTTTTTTTCTAGATATTCCAAGTTGTTCTCCTAGTCCAAAATCACTTATTCCATATACTATTCCAAAGTTAACTGCCTTCGCATTTGCTCTTTGCTCTTTTGTTACTTCATTAATTGGTATGTTTAATACTTTAGAAGCGGCTTGCAAATGTATATCTTCATCATTATTAAATGCTTCTATCATATGTTTATCTTGTGAAATATGTGCTAAAACTCTAAGTTCTATTTGTGAGTAATCAGCATCAATATATATTGAATCTTTTTTTGGCTTAAATACTTTTCTTAATTTTTTACCAAGTTCCATTCTTGTAGGTATGTTTTGAAGATTAGGGTCTGTGCTACTAATTCTTCCAGTTGTTGTGACTGTTTGATGAAATTTAGAGTGGATTCTGCTAGTGGTTTCATCAATGTAAGGAATTAATCCTTCTACATAAGTAGAATTTAGTTTTACTAATTGTCTATATTCTAATATTTTTTCAATTACTGGATGTTCATATTTAATTTTTTCTAAAACATCTACATCTGTTGAATATCCTGTTTTTGTTTTTTTCTTAACAGTTAGTTTTAATTTTTCAAATAATACTTCTCCTAGCTGCTTTGTAGAATTTATATTAAACTCTTCTCCTGTCAAATCATATATATTTTGTGTAAGAATATTTATTTTTGATTGAAGTTCTTTTCCGTAGTGTAAAAGCTCTTTCTTATCAACATATATTCCTTCATACTGCATACTTGCTAAAACTTCTACAAGTGGCATTTCTATTTCTTCAAATAGTTTTAAGCTATTTTCGCTAGACATTTTATCTTTTAAAACTTTACATAGTTTAAATATTAAATATGCATAAATATAGTTTTTATCTAAATTACTAGTATTATTTTCTGTAGCTTCAAATAAATTTATTTGGGTTTCTTTTTCTTGTGATATTCCCTCTTTTGCTAGATATTCATCCATATCAAAACTTAAATATTCATTTGCCAAATATTCTATTGTATACTTATTTATATTCGAATTTAATATATAGCCAGCAATAGAAATATCAAACATTAAGTTTTTTGCGTTTATATTGTTTTTCCATAGTAAAATATATTCTTCCTTTTGCTTATACCCACATTTTAAGACATTTTTATCTTCAAGTATATCTTTAAAGCTATTTAAATTATCGATATAGTAACATATATTATCTTTTTCTAAATAGACTATAAAATTATTATCGTCTAAATAATAATACATAATCTTATCTGATACAATTGTTTCTTTAATTCTATTTATTTCTTTCGAGTCAATTTTAACAGCGACTCCTACATCTATTTTTTTATCTTCAGAAGTTGCATTTATATTATTTAAAAGATTAAACCTATCTATAAATCTATTAAATTTTAATTTTTTAAATATTTCTAATACTTTTTGATTATTCCATTCCTTTTTCTCTAATGCATCTAAATTTTTTTCAATTGGGACATTTACATCTATAGTACCTAGTGTTTTTGATAAATATGCTAGTTCTTTGTTTTCTTCTAATCGTTCTTTTAATTTTCCTTTTTGTCTGTCTATATTATCATATACTCCATCTATTGTTTTATATTCCTTTATTAAATTTAAAGCTGTTTTTTCTCCTACTCCTGGAACACCTGGTATATTATCAGATGTATCTCCCATAAGTCCTTTTACTTCTATCAAATCTAAAGGTTCTAATCCATATTCCTCTTTTATTTTTTCTGTTGTATAATCTTCTGTTTCTGTTTTTCCCATTTTTGTTCTAGGAATTCTTACTTTTATATTTGTATCAATTAATTGAAAACTATCTCTATCTCCTGTTAGAACAGTAACATCTAAATTTTCTTTTTGCCCCCATTTTGCAAGAGTTCCCAAAATATCATCTGCTTCATATCCTTCTTTTTCTATAATACATATATTCATAGCTTTTAAAATATCTTTTAAAATCGGCATTTGACTTGCTAATTCATCAGGCATGCCTTTTCTATTTGCTTTATATTTATCATACATTTGATGTCTTTTTGTAGGTGCTTTTAAATCAAATGCTATTGCCAAATATTTAGGTTCTATATCTTCTAATATTTTAAATAATATAGATAAAAATCCATACACTGCATTTGTATATGTTCCATCTTCTGTCATCAGCATTTTACTTCCCATAATTCCATAAAATGCTCTATTTATTATACTATTTCCATCTATTAAAACTAACTTGTCCAAGATTACCTCCTGATTATTTATTATCATTTACTATTTTAAACTAAAAATTACTAAATTAATATTGCCTTATGTTATTTTATATTATAATATATTATATATTTTATAAAGTAAAGGTGTTTCTATGAATAAACAAAAAAAACTAAAAATATTAAATAAACGAGCTATATGTTGGATTGTATTTATATTGTATTCTATACTAAATTTAATATTAATGCTAAATCATGAACCTTGGCGTGATGAGATTCATGCTTGGCTAATGGCTAAAGAATTATCAATTCCTGAACTAATTGTTGCCAGCAGATTTGATGGTCATCCTATATTATGGCATTTAATTTTGATGCCATTTGCTAAACTTGGCTTTCCAATTATAACACTAAATATTATTAGTTATATTATTATATTAATCAGTGTATGGCTTTTCCTATTTAAGACAAATTTATCTTTGTTTTTTAAGTCAATCCTTGTCTTTACTATACCTTTTACATATGCATTTTCATCAATTTCAAGAAATTACTGCCTAATAATATTATTATTAGTTATAATAGCTATTTTATATAATAAAAGATATAATAAACCTATATTATACAGCATTTTAATTGCTTTATTAGTTCATACACATTCACTTGCATGGGGGTTAGTTGCTGGGTTAACTATTACCTTTCATTTTGATGAAATAATTCTATTTTTTAAAAATAAAAACATTGTGGATATTAAAAAAATCATTTTAGGTCTAGGAATTATTGTAATAAGCACAATATTAGTAATACTAGAACTATATGGAACTACTAATACTGATTATGGTGTTTCAATAAATTCATATATCATATATGTAATTAGTATAATGACTTGTATTATATTTTCAATCTTATTATTTAGTATAATTAATAAGTCTAATTATAAAGAATTTTTAATAATACTTTTTGGTCTTGGTTTTCAAATATTAATTTACACTTGCGTATATTCATCTGTTCTTTTTCAAAGATTTATGCTTATCTTTGTTGTGTTTCTATTCTATTTAATGCTATTGTCTAAAACTGATTTGTTAAAAAGAAAATTAGATGTAATTTGTATAATTTATTTAGTATTTATGTGTTTATTTGGTTCTAAACAATTCATTAATACTGTTATAAATGATATAAAGTATCCATACTCTTCTGCTCAAGAAATGGCTAATTTTATTAATAAAAACTTGCCTGAAAATACAACAATTTTAATAGATGCTTCAGTTATAGGTCAATCAATAATACCTTATCTTGATACTGCAAAACTTTATGATATAACATATGATTGTTATGTTGATTATGCAAATGTCTCACATGATAAAAGGAAAATAAAGAATGCCCTAAATAATCTTTATGCATCATATTCAGAGCATTATATTATTATATGTAATGATTTTGTAAAACTAGATTCAGATATTGTATATGAAACCAAAAATCCTATGATAAATGAAAAATTTACAATGTATTACATACCATAAGTATTATTGTATTATCATTAGTAGAAATAGTTAAATATTCTCTAATACTTTCCAATGTTAATCATCTTTTATACTATTATATTGTTTATATCGTTGTTTACTTCAATTTCTTGTTTCTTTTTTCTTAATGCATTTATAATAACTACTAATGCACTGATTGCAACAAATAAATAAAAATTCACACCTCTAGTTAATAGCATAGCTCCATCAAGTAAATTTTCAGGAAATACTGATGCAAATATTGCCATATATCCTCCTTCACTTACTCCTACTGCTCCTGGAGATGGTATGCCCGAAACTGTTGCGTATAATACTGATTGCATAGTTAATATTTCAAAAATATTGTAGTTTAATAATCCGAATGAACGATATACCCAATATGAAATGCTATAATATACTATAAATTGAATATAAGTAGTAACAAGTGTTTTTAAAATTACTACTTTATTATCTTTTATGTATGTTGCACTATTTTGATATTTACTTAGCTCTTTTTCTAATTTTCTTTGTTTATTCTTTATGTTTTTTACTTTGAAGAATTTTAATATCTTTATTGCAATATTAATTAATCCTCTACTCATTTTTTTTGATAATATTGATATTAGTAATAAAGTTAGTGCACTTGAATTAAGTAGTATTCCTAATATAAAAAAACCTATTAACACATTATTTAAATATTTGTAATTAAAAACTAAACTAACTAATGCTACAGAAATTGTAACTATTTGAACACAAGTTAGATTTATCAAAAGAGTTAAAGTTGAATTGGAAACTGATATTCTGTCTTTATACATGTAATATATTTGCATTGGTTGCCCACCACTTGCTGCAGGTGTTATTGAACTAAAGAAAAATCCTATTAAAGCATATTTAAGATTTTTCAAAAATGTACTTTTTTCATTTAATGCTTTTAGTGTTCTCCCTATATTTATAGCTTCACAAGTTATATAAAAACACATACATAATATTGCAATTAATACAAATTTCTTATTTACATTTGCCAATATATTAAATATCTCATACACATCTTGGTCTTTTAAGATAATATAGAATGTAAGTGCAATCAATGCAAAAAATAATATTAAATTTCTTAGTAATTTCTTTGTTTTCCCCATTTTATCTTCCATTCTTAAATTTTATTGTTTTATAGTATAAATATTATTCCTATCTAATTGTTATTTCTTATTTTTCTGTAGTTTTTCTACTTATTTTTTTCTTGTCTTTCTGATTTATCATTATTAAATTTCATGATCCCATAATGTTAAAAATCCATTTAACTTTTTTTCAATCTTTCATTGTCATAGGTATATGTCTCATTGCTTGCATTTCTGCTAAATCTAAATATGCTGATATTAACCTTTCTAACTGTGAACTTATATTCAGTTCCAATTTTTAATATAAATCTTATTGTATTTGGATTTATATTGCTATTCTCGTCTTTTTCTCCTATCATGGTCCAATAATTCTGTTTTTTAATAACATAAGTAAATTTTTAACTATATCATTTTAAATATATAGTTTTCTAATTCACTATATACCTCATTTCTTTCAACAATCTTATTATTTTCAATAAGTTCCCTTAATTCAGTAATAGAACAAAATTTTATTGCTTGAACTTCGCTTTCCTGAAATTTTATATTTTCTAATTTTAAATCGTTTTTCCTTAAAATGAAGAAATCATAAAATTGTTTTTCAATAAAATCTTCTGAGTATTTTTGTTTTTTTCTAAAGGAATACATATATCTAAAATCTTTAATATCAACATTATAACCTAAATTAACAGCAACTTCCTCATTTATTTCTCTTGCGGCTGCTGATAAAGAGTCTTGACCTGTAGAGATATGACCTGCTACTGATATATCCCACATATTAGCATTCTTTTCCTTATTTGAACTGCGTTGTTGTAATAATATTTCATTATTCTCGTTAATTATTGCAACTACTATTGCCCTATGCCATAATCCTTTTTTATGTATTTCTTTTCTTGATAAAACCTCTCCTGTCTTTACACCATTTTCATCTAATACGTCAATTAATTCATCTTTCATTTTCTTAATCCCCTAACATTTCTTTGCTTAAATCTAATATTTCTTGTAATTCATATACGTTATCATCTTGACTAATATGTCCTTTATTCTTAATTATTATTGTTTTGGAGTTTAGTTTATCTTTAAATTCTTTTTCTTGTTCTAAAGATACAAAATAATCATCGTCTGAAAAAATACAAGTTATGTTATTAGTAAATTTTTTAATTTTATCAAAATTTATTGGTGTATTAAGCCAAGGTTGAGCTGTATTATATGACTCGTCATCTTCTATTGCTTGCGGTAATAAATCTAACCAAGGAGCTACAAAGAGAATACCACCAATTTTAGTAATCTCTTTTGTTTCCAAATATCTCATAATAGTTTGACAACCTATACTATGACCTATAAAATATGTTTTATTACCTAACATATCTACTTTGCTATTTAAAGTTTCAACCCATTCTTCTATTGTTGGATTAGCAGTATTAGGCATATCAAATTTAATCACTTCTATATTATCATTATTTAATTTTTCTGATATCCAAGGATACCAACCATCAGAGCTTGTTCCATCCCAACAATGTACTAAATAAATTTTTTTCATATTTTCCTCCATTATATAATATCATATTCTTGTACACTAACATTATCTGGAAGATAAGGACCTATATCTTCATCTTTCATCATTCCATTTGCATAACAATTTATCGCTTTAGTTACTCCTGCATGACAAACAATTAAAATATTTTTATCTGAATAATTTGTTTTTATTTCATCTAAAAAGTTATAAATTCTACTGAAAAAATCTTGAACATTTTCTGCTTTAGCATATTTCAAATTTTTATTGTATGCCCAAAAGTCATTATAGTTAAATGAATATTTACTAATACCTTCAAATTCCCCATAATTTCTTTCTATTAATCTATCATCAAAAATTATATCTAAATTTCTATCACTATTTATTATTTCAGCTGTTTGTTTTGCACGAATTAGTGGAGAACAGAAAATTATATTAAAATTTATATTTTCTAAATATGATTTTGTTTCATATGCTTGTTCTTTACCACGTTCATTAAGTGGAATATCAGCAGACCCTTGCACTTTCTTTAAAACATTCCAATATGTTTGGCCATGTCTAACAACATATAATTTCATTAATCAATCCACCTCACTTTTCTATAAGTTAATACATATTTCTGTATATAATTTTATCACATTTTTTTATAAATAACTATATATCTGCTAAATTATATTAAAAAGGTATGCTATTAAACACATACCTCATACACTAATTTCAAAACTTAATTTTAATTATAACTTAATCACTTTATCCTTCGTAATTTTAGTATCATTGAGGACACGTATATTTATTTTATTATTGATACCATTATATTAAAATCTTATTCATTTTTGCTATTTTTATCAGTTTCTATTATTATATGATTATTCTTTGTTTTTCCTTTAAAATAAAGCAAATCAGCTATTTTTAATTGTAGTGTCATTTCGCATACACAAGCCAAGTAGTTAGTCTCATATTTTCTTTTTTGTCATGTTAATTTTCCTATTAAATAATGCTATTTCTGCCAATCAATCGCTTTAAATTATTTATAATGATATCATGTAATTCTTTTCCAGAATTGCTCATACAATAATCTTTAAGTACAAATACATTATAACCTTTTTCAAACAAATCAAGTGCTGTCTTTTGAATACAAGCATCAGTGTCAAATCCACATAAATATATTTCATTAATATTATTATCTTTTATCCATTTTTCAAGTTCTTCATTAACTGCACTATATATTTTCTTGTTGAATATTTTATAATCTTTTGTGTCTAATACTATTTTTTGGCCTTCATTTGTCATACATCCTTTATAATTCAATTTTCTGTACCATATACTATTTTTATCATTAATAAATCTAGTAAATGCAATTTTGTTATATGTCTTAGAATCAATTAATTCAATAATTTCGTTTAATATTGGTTTCGTATTTTCATTTATAAAATCTGCTTGTACATCAATGACTAATAATAATTTGTTCAATTTTTACCTTCCTTTAAATTAATTTTTTATAAAATTTGTGTGTCGATAAATTATGTACTCCTATGATATCAAATTTATTAAATTCCTTGCAATAACTTATTTATTTCTTATTGTGTCGTAAATATCTATCTTCCTCTGCAATAGTACATTAAGACCACAATTGGAATACACTTTTAACTTTCTATATAACTTTATATTTTAATTCAATATATGAATTTTCTAGTTTATTACATTCAATAAGTTCTAATGCTTTTAATTTATTTAATTGATTTGGAAAACTAATAGCTTCACCATCAATTAATGTTGATACATCTTTTCCACCAACTAATAATGGTGCTATTACTATATGAATATAATCAAATAAATTATTTCTTAAAAATAAACCATTTAAATTTCCACCTGATTGAATTGTTACTCTTTGAGCATCATATTTTTTATATATATCTTCTAACATTACTTTTAAATCTAGTTTATCATAATACATAATATCTAAATTATCATATTTTTCCTTTAAAGTATTAGCTATATGATTTTTATTTGTAGTTACTAATATTAATTTTTCTACCCAGTGGCACAAATAATCTATACCATTTTCATTTAAATGTGGTTTATTATCTATTATAATAAAGCGTACATGTACTTTTTCATGATATTCTTTTTTATTATTTACACCTATCTTTGCCATCACTCTACCAGTATTTAACGAATAAAAATCTGTTGTTTGTTCTATCTCATAATATTGATTCAATCCTTCTTTTACTCCATCTATTTTACAGAAATCTTTATCAGCATCTAATGTATCATTATTTCCACTACTTATTTTTCCGTCTAAAGATTGTAACATAAATAATGTTGTTATTGGTCTCTTTCGCATATATACTCTCCTATTTTTCTATATTTTTATTTATAAAATTTGTGTGTCGATAAATTGATTGCTCCTATGTTTTTTCTTTTTTTGAAAGTGGCTCTATTGTGGAGTTACCCGTTTTTGTGTCGATAAAATCTTTCCTCCTCTCAACTCCTCGTATCTAACCATTTAAATTCGCGTACCCTGTCGTTCTTCATTAAAACAGTTATAATATCAAG
>CANQIC010000006.1 GCA_947623865.1 uncultured Clostridia bacterium
TAGTAGCAGAAAATATTGCAAATCAACTAGAAAGAAGAATATCTTTTAGAAGAGCAATGAAACAATGTATGCAAAAAACTATGAAAGCAGGAGCTTTAGGAATAAAAACATCTGTATCTGGAAGATTAGGTGGAGCTGATATGGCTAGAACAGAGTTCTACAAAGAAGGTACAATTCCACTTCAAACATTAAGAGCAGATATAGATTATGGATTTTATGAAGCAGATACAACCTATGGAAAAATAGGTGTTAAAGTTTGGATTTATAAAGGAGAGATTCTTCCATCTAAAAAAGAAAATAAAGAAGGAGGGGAAGAATAATGCCAGTAATGCCAAAAAGAACAAAATATAGAAAAATGCAAAAAGGTAGAAACAGAGGTAAAGCAACAAGAGGAAATGTTGTAAATGAAGGAGAATACGGAATACAAGCATTAGAAGCAGGTTTAATCACAGCAAACCAAATAGAAGCAGCCAGAATTGCTATGACACGTTATATTAAAAGAGGTGGTAAAGTTTGGATAAAAATATTTCCAAACAAACCAATAAGCAAAAAGCCAGCTGAAACTCGTATGGGTAAAGGTAAAGGTGCTACAGAATATTGGGTAGCTGTTGTAAAACCAGGTAGAGTATTATTTGAATTAGCAGGTGTACCAGAAGAAACAGCAAGAGAAGCATTAAGACTTGCATCACACAAATTACCTGTAAAAACAAAATTCTTAAGCAGAGAAATAGAGCAAGGTGGTGATGTTGATGAAGATAAATAAAATAAGAGAAATGTCTTCACCAGATTTAGAAAAAGAATTAGGCGAACTAAAATCAGAATTATTTAAATTAAGATTTAGTTTAGCAACTAATGGATTAGATAATCCAATGAAAATAAAAGAAGTAAAAAAAGATATAGCCAGAATAAATACAATTTTAAAACAAAGAGAATTAGAGGAATCTAAATAATTAAACATGTAGGGGCCAAGTGGTAAGGAATACCACAAAGAAAGACCTACTTGCGCCCACTTTAAAATGAAGAAAAGGAGAGTTAAAAATATGGAAGAAAGAAATCTTCGTAAAGTTATGATTGGTACAGTTACATCTAATAAAATGGATAAAACAATAGTAGTATCGGTTGAAACAAGTGTAAAACATCCTATATATGGAAAAATTGTTAAAAGAACATATAAATTAAAGGCTCATGACGAAGAAAACCAATGTCAAATAGGCGATAAAGTAAAAGTAATGGAAACAAGGCCTCTATCTAAAGATAAAAGATGGAGATTAGTTGAGATTGTAGAAAAAGCAGTGGTAAAATAAATGAAAAACTTTCTCTGGCGTTGTTGTCCATCACATAGAAAATCCTCAACGTGCTCAAGCACGCTTCCGGTTTTTTAGTTTGGACGCCTAGCCATACTCGTTTTTGATTTGTTTTACAAAAATATAAAATACAAAAAAGGAGGAAAGCTATAATGATACAAC
The DNA here is from genome assembly GCA_947623865.1 of uncultured Clostridia bacterium. GTDB lineage: Bacteria > Bacillota > Clostridia > TANB77 > CAG-508 > CAG-452. The sequence continues at coordinate 1,467 of CANQIC010000006.1, forward strand.
AACAAACAAGATTAAAAGTAGCTGATAATACTGGAGCAAAAGAATTAATGTGTATTAGATGTCTAGGTGGATCACATAGAAAATTTGCAGGAGTTGGAGATATAATAATTGCTTCTGTGAAAAGTGCAATACCAAATGGCGTAGTAAAAAAAGGCGATGTTGTTAAAGCAGTTATTGTTAGAACAAAAAAGCCAATTAGAAGATCAGATGGTTCATACTTAAGATTTGATGAAAATGCTGCAGTCATTATACGTGATGATGGCAATCCAAAAGGTACACGTATATTTGGTCCAATAGCAAGAGAATTAAGAGATAAAGATTATATGAAGATATTGTCGTTAGCTCCAGAAGTACTTTAGAGACTAATGAAAAACGGCATCTTACGTCGTTAAAATTTAAAATAAAATCCTCAACGTGCAAAAGCACGCCTCCGGTATTTATTTTAAATTTTGCCTAGTAATCTACCATTTTTGATTAGCCTAGGTTAAAGTAAGAAAAACAATTATTAAGAAAAGGAGGAAAATCCTAAATGAAGATAAAAAAAGGTGATACAGTTCAAGTTTTATCTGGAAACGATAAGGGTAAAACAGGAGAAGTATTAGAAGTAATGCCAAAACTACAGAAAGTAATAGTTAAAGGTGTAAATGTTAGAAAAAAACATGTAAAACCAAAAAAACAAGGTGAAGAAGGTGGAATTATTTCTGTAGAATGCAGTATACATAGTAGCAAAGTTAATGTAGTTTGCCCAAAATGTAATAAAGCTACAAGAGTAGGTGTTATAAAAGAGGGAAAAGAAAAGGTTCGTATTTGTAAAAAATGCGGTAATAAAATAAAATAAGATGGGAAGCATAAAATTCATAAATTAATTCACAAATAAAAATGGTGAATTGACGAAAATTACTGTGTATGTAGTCTATACAACTTATAAGTTCGCACAGCTAACCGATGATGGTTTGAAATAAGATGCATCCCCTTACAAATAAGAAAGGAGAAAACTATTAATGGAAAAATTAAGAGAACAATATGAAAAAGAAGTAGTACCTGCATTAATGAAAAAATTTGAATATAAATCAGTTATGCAAGTTCCTAAGCTAGAAAAAATAGTTATAAATATTGGATTAGGAGACATTAAAGATAATCCAAAAGCTTTAGATAATGCAATATCAGATTTAACTCAAATAACAGGACAAAAGCCAATTATAACAAAAGCAAGAAAATCAATTGCTGCTTTCAAATTAAGAGAAGGTGTAAATGTTGGTTGCAAAGTTACTTTAAGATCAAGAAAAATGTATGATTTTGCATATAAGCTATTTAATGTTGCATTACCTAGAGTAAGAGATTTTAGAGGGCTTTCTAAAAATTCATTTGATGGGAAAGGTAATTACTCTTTAGGAGTAAAAGAACAATTAATATTCCCAGAAATTGAATATGATAAAATTGATAAATTAAGAGGTATGGATATTATAATTGTAACAACAGCAAAAACTGATGAAGAAGCAAGAGAATTACTTACATTATTAGGTATGCCTTTTAGAGTATAGAATAAATGAAAAGCAGCATCTTACATCGTTAAATTTTAAAATAAAATTCTTAATGTTAAAAAACACACATCTGGTATTTATTTTAAAATTTGCCTAGTAATCTACTACTTTTGATTTAATTCGATAAATGTAGATTTTGGAAAGGAGAAAAAATACATGGCTAAGAAAGCAATGATTATAAAACAACAGAAAGAACAAAAATACAAAACAAGAGAATATAATAGATGTAAATTATGTGGTAGACCACATGGATATATAAGAAAATATGGAATTTGCCGTATATGCTTTAGAGAATTAGCACATAAAGGTGAAATACCTGGTGTAAAAAAAGCAAGTTGGTAAAATAGAAGTGAGAGGTGAGATGTTAGAGGTGAGAAACCTAAAATATTAAACCTTATATAAAACTAGAATAATGAAGTTAGATGGTGATTAAAATTGATAGACAATAGAGGAATTTTCACATTTCTCATTTCTCACATCTCACTTCACAAAAAAGAAAAGGAGGAAGAAATTAATATGAATACTACTGATCCAATAGCAGATATGCTAACAAGAATAAGAAATGCAAGCAGTGCTAAATTTAAAACAGTAGATATACCTGCTTCAAAGATGAAAAAATCAATTGCAGAAATATTATTTAATGAAGGATATATAAAATCATATGAAGAAATAGAAAATGAAAATCAAGGTATTATAAGAATAAGTTTAAAATATACAGAAAAAGGAAAGAAAGTAATTTCTGGATTAAAAAGAATAAGCAAACCAGGATTAAGAATATATGCTGCAAAAGATGAACTTCCAAGAGTATTAAATGGACTTGGAATAGCTTTAATATCAACATCTAAAGGAATAATGACAGATAAAAAAGCAAGAGAATTAGGTGTAGGTGGAGAAGTATTAGCATACATTTGGTAAAAATATATTTGAAATTAAAAGAAAGGAGAATATAAAATGTCAAGAATAGGAAACAAACCAATTACAGTACCAGAAGGCATAGAAGTTAATTTAGATGGACAAAAAATTACTGTAAAAGGACCTAAAGGAACATTAGAAAGAGAAATACATAATAACATGAGTGTAAAATTAGAAAATGGTGTTATAACAGTTACAAGACCAAATGACGAAAAAGAAAATAGAAGTTTGCATGGATTAACTAGAACTTTAATAAACAATATGATACAAGGTGTTTCTCAAGAATATACAAAGCAATTAGAAATTAATGGAGTTGGATATAGAGCTGCAAAGCAAGGAAAAACATTAGTTTTAACAATAGGTTATTCACATTCTGTAAATATGGATGAACCTAACGGAATAACATTTGAGGTACCTAATCCAAATACAATTATAGTAAAAGGAATAGATAAAGAATTAGTTGGTCAAACAGCAGCAGAAGTAAGATCTAAGAGACCACCTGAGGTATATAGAGGAAAAGGTATTAAATATTCTGATGAACATATTAGACGTAAAGAAGGTAAAACAGGAAAGTAAAACAAATGAAAAGCGGCATCTTGCGTTGTCAAGCTGCGTAAAAATTTTTCGATATACAACACCGTATAATCTCAAAAATTTTTACTTGCTTTCTTAGCAATATACCACTTTTGCTTTGTTTTAAGAAAGATAAAATAATTAGGAAGAAAGGAGATTTTCTTAAATGATTACTAAAACAAATAGAAAATTAGAAAGAGAAAGAAGACATAAAAGAGTACGTAGAAAAATCAGTGGTACAGCAGAGTGCCCAAGATTATGCGTATACAGAAGTAATAACAATATATATGCTCAAGTAATTGATGATGTAAAAGGTGAAACACTTGTTTCAGCTTCAACTTTAGATAAAGCTGTAAAAACAAAAAAATCAAATAAAGAAGCAGCTAAAGAAGTAGGAACATTAATTGCAAAAAGAGCAGTGGAAAAGAATATAAAAGCTGTTGTTTATGATAGAGGTGGATATATTTATCATGGTATAATAAAAGAACTTGCAGAAGCTGCAAGAGAAGCAGGATTAGAATTTTAACAGAGGGGTGCTTAAGAATTTCTGAATAGAAATTCTAAGGACTGTTCCCTAAATGAACAGCGAATATTAAAATAAGGAGGAAACTTTTAAAGATATGGAAAACGAAGTAATGGAATTAAAAGAAAAAGTAGTAGCCATTAACAGAGTTGCGAAAGTTGTTAAAGGTGGTAGAAATTTCAGATTTAGTGCAGTAGTAGTTGTTGGAGACGAAAATGGTCATGTAGGTATAGGAAATGGAAAAGCAGCAGAAGTTCCAGATGCAATAAAAAAGGCTATAGAAGATGCTAAAAAGAATTTAATAGAGGTTCCAATTGTCGGAACAACAATACCACACGAGTTTGTAGGAACTTTTGGAGCAGCAAGTGTACTATTAAAACCAGGTGCAGAAGGAACTGGGTTAATAGCAGGTGGTAGTGTAAGGCCAGTACTTGAACTTGCAGGATATAGAGATATAAAAACAAAAGTTATTGGAACAAACAATCCTAGAAATGTAGGATATGCTACAATGAATGCTCTTGAAAATATGGCTACTGTAGAAGAAGTTGCAAAAAGAAGAGGAAAGAAAGTAAACGAAATAAAATAGATAAAAATAGTAAATTGACGGAGGTGTAAATAATGGAATTAGGAAATATAAAAGCAAGTAAGAAAAAAGTTGCAAGAAGAAGAGTAGGACGTGGAATTGGTTCAGGACTTGGAAAAACATCAGGAAAAGGACATAAAGGACAAAAAGCAAGATCTGGTGGTGGAGTAAGACGTGGATTTGAAGGTGGTCAAACACCACTATATAGAAGACTTCCAAAAAGAGGATTCAAAAATATTCATGCATCAAAATTTACAGAAGTAACTTTAAAAATGCTTAATAACAGTAAATCAGAAATCGTAACAGCTGAAAGTTTAATTTCAGATGGAATAATAAGCAAGGCTAATGATGGTATCGTTGTGATAGCTACTGGTAATTTAGATAAAAAATTAACAGTAAAAGCAACAAGATTTACAAAAGCTGCTAAAGAAAAAATTGAAGCAGCTGGGGGAAAAGCAGAGGTGATTTAGTTGTTTCAAACTATAAAAAACGCTTTTAAAACACCAGATGTAAGAAAAAGACTATTATACACATTATTATTAATTGTATTATTTAGACTTGGATGTTATATATCAGTACCTGGTGTTGATACAATAGCTTTAAGTAATTTAACTTCTCAGTCAACAGGAAGCTTATCAGGATTTATTGATTTAATATCAGGAGGAGCTTTCTCAAGATTTTCTATATTTGCTATGTCAATAAGTCCATATATTACTGCATCAATTGTTATACAATTGTTAGGAATGGTAATACCTTCTTTGGAAAAACTTATGAAAGAAGGTGGAGAAGAAGGAAAAACCAAAATAAACAGATATACAAAAATGCTTACATTAGTTTTAGCTTTAGTAGAAGCAATAGGAATATATATGTCATATAGTGGTGCATATTCAGCTTATGGTATATTTATAAATGCAGGATTAAAAACAGGAGCACTAATAGTACTATCATTAGTTGCAGGTACAGCACTACTTATGTGGCTTGGAGAACAAATTACAAATAGAGGTATTGGAAATGGTATTTCTATAATTATCTTTATAGGTATTATATCTTCAATCCCTTCTGTTGTAACAACAATATATAATTTAATGTTTACAGATGCAGGATTTAGTACAACAGGAATGTTAATATCATTAGGTATGATAATAGGAGCAATAATCTTAGTTTCAGCAGTTGTATTTGTACAAGAAGCTGAAAGAAGAATTCCTGTACAATATGCAAAAAAAGTTGTAGGAAGAAAAATGTATGGTGGACAAAACACACATATTCCATTAAAACTAGCAATGGCAGGAGTTATGCCAATAATATTTGCATCATCATTTATGACATTTCCTGCAATGATAATACAAATGTTTAATGCAAATATAGCTACTCAAACGGGATTTTGGGCAACAATATATAAATTTTCAATAGCTACTTCAACTTCTCAAGTTGGAATTGGGTATACTATTACAAATGCTATTGTTTACTTATTACTAATATTAGGATTTACTTATTTTTATACTTATGCAACATTTAATCCTGCAGAAGTATCAAATAATATAAAAAAGAATGGTGGGTTTATTCCTGGAATTAGAGCAGGTAAACCAACAACAGAATTCTTATCAAATATAATGAGTAAATTAACTTTATTTGGAGGACTTTTCTTAAGTGTTATTGCAATACTTCCAATGCTTATGAGATTCACAGGACTTAATGTAGCTTTTGGAGGAACATCTATACTTATCGTAGTTGGTGTTGCATTAGAGACAGTTCAACAATTAGAATCAAGACTAGTTATGAGACATTATAAAGGATTTTTAGAGTAAAACATAAAATTACACTGTAGGGGTCGCTGCCCACAGCGACCCAAAAAACAAAAAATTAAATGGGTCGCTGTAGGCAGCGACCCCTACAAATGTAAAAATAATTTAGAACAAATCAAAAGCTAAGCTTTTCATTTGTTCGGAAGGAGAAGAAATGTATATAGTATTACTAGGAGCACCAGGAAGTGGAAAAGGAACAGTTGGAAAAATAATAGCAGAAGATTTAAAATTAGCACATATATCAACAGGAGATTTATTTAGAGAAAATTTAAAAAATGAAACAGAATTAGGAAAAGAAGCAAAAAAATATATGGATAAAGGAGAACTTGTACCAGACGAAGTTACAATAAAAATGCTTAAAGCTAGATTAAATGAAGCAGATGTAGCAAATGGAGCAGTTTTAGATGGATTTCCAAGAACAGAAGTACAAGCACAAAGCCTTGATAAAATGCTAGGTGAAATGGGAGCAAAAGTTGATATGGCATTAAACATAGATGTTCCATTTGATGAAATAGTAGAAAGAATTGCAAATAGAAGAAGTTGCAGAGGATGCAGTGAAATATATAATGTAGTATTTAATCCTCCAAAACAAGAAGGAATTTGCGATAAATGTGGTGGAGAGCTTTATCAAAGAGAAGATCAAAAACCAGAAGTTGTAGAAAACAGATTAAAAGTATATAGCAAATCAGCACAAGAATTAATAAATCATTATAAAAATGCAAAAGTTCTTTTTGATGCAAAAGCAGGAGATAGTGTTGGTAAAACATCTTATGACGTTGCAAAAGAAGTAGAAGAATACATTGAAAATTATTAATGAATATAAATTGTAATTTGTTTGAGGTTCGGAAAATTCAGGACAGTCCCAAAAATCCCCAAAATTGGTGATTTTTAGGGACAGTCCCTAGGATTTTCCTCTCACAAACAACAATTTATATGGGGGTATAAATTTGGTAACTATTAAATCAAAAAGAGAAATTGAATTAATGAGAGAGGCTGGGAGAATTGCTTGTATTGCTCAAAATGAAATAGAAAAAGCAATCAGACCCGGTATTTCAACATTTGAATTAGACAAAATTGCAGAAGATGTAATAAGGGCAAATGGTGGAATACCTGCAGAAAAAGGCTATCCTAGTGGAATTAGAGGAGTTCCTAATTTTCCAGGCTCTATTTGTAGTTCAATTAATGATGAAGTTATACATGGTATTCCATCTAAAAAAGTAATTTTAAAAGATGGAGATATAATAAGTATCGATTTAGTAGCATATAAAAATGGATTTCATGGTGATTGTGCAAGGACTTTTATAGTAGGAAAGGTTCCAGAAAGTACAAAAAGATTAGTTAATATAACTAAACAAGCCTTTTTTGAAGGTATTAAATATGCTAGAAAGGGTAATCGATTAGGAGATATATCTCATGCTATTGGAAACTTTGTAGAGAATAATGGATATTCTGTAGTAAGAGAATTTCAAGGACATGGAATAGGATCTAAAATGCATGAAGATCCAGGAATCCCAAACTATGGAAAACCAGGAAGAGGTATAAGATTAGAAGAGGGTATGACACTTGCTATAGAACCAATGGTTATTATGGGAAAACCAGATATTTTAGAATTAGAAGATGGCTGGACTATTATAACAAAAGATGGAAGTTTGTCTGCTCATTATGAAAATACAATTTTAATTACAGAAAAAGAACCAGAAATATTGACAATGATATAATTATGCTGTATAATATATTAGTTATTTTTGGAAAATAAATTAATTTATTTAATAGGAGGATTAAAAATTGTCTAAGGAAGATGTTATAGAAGTTGAAGGAACAGTATTAGAAGCATTACCTAATACAAATTTTAAAGTTGAACTTGAAAATGGACATCAAGTTTTAGCTCATATTTCTGGAAAACTTAGAATGAATTATATTAAAATTCTTCCAGGTGATAAAGTAAAACTTGAACTTTCTCCATATGACCTAAATAGAGGACGTATTACTTGGAGAGCAAAATAAATGAAAAACGGCATCTTGCTTTATCAAACTACATAAGAATTTTTTTGATATACAGTGTATAATCTCAAAGATTTTTATTTGTTTTCCTTGCAATATACCATTTTTGATTTATTTAAAAAAATAAAACGAGGGACACTCCTCAATTTATGAGGAATGCCGTTAGTATGAGTAAAATGCCTCAATCTATGAGAAATACTAGTAACTGAGGCTTGTCGCTCAATAAAATAGAGGTTTGTCTCTAAAACCGAATAAGTAGAGGTGAAAATAATGAAAGTAAGACCATCAGTTAAAAAAATATGTGAAAAATGCAAAATAATAAAAAGAAAAGGTGTTACTAGGGTAATATGTGAAAATCCAAAACACAAACAAAGACAAGGTTAATTAGCTTAATACAAATAGGATTAGGTTAATTTGTGTATTATTTAGCTAATACATAAAAGTAGAGTAGCGGCTGTCTTAAAAAGAAATTTTTAAGAACTATCTATTTTTATTTATTATATAGGTTTAATTACATTTCAACTTATACTAATTAAACCAACATATAGTTTGAATAATTATATAATAATATTATTTAAACACTTAATAGTGAAGAGTAAACAGTTAATGTAAGAAAAAATTGCATTATGTAATTTTTATTCAGAACTATTCACTATTCTATGTGAGTTTTATACTTACATCCAATCAACATTGTGTGAACTTAAAACAACAAAATTAATTAGAAGAGGTGAAAGAAAATATGGCTCGTATAGCAGGAGTAGATTTACCTAAAGAAAAAAGGGTTGAAATAGGACTTACATACATCTATGGTATAGGTAGAACAAGTTCTAATAAAATATTAGCAAAGGCTAAAGTTAACCCAGATATTAGGGTAAAAGACTTAACAGACGAACAAGTACAAGCAATAAGAAATGCAATGGAAGATTATAAAGTTGAAGGTGACTTAAGACGTGAAGTTGCATTAAACATTAAAAGACTTACTGAAATAGGATGCTTTAGAGGAATTAGACATAGAAGAGGTTTACCTGTAAGAGGACAAAGAACAAAAACTAATGCTCGTACAAGAAAAGGTCCTAGAAAATTAGTAAGCAAAAAGAAATAATAGAATAGAGTTTGGAATTTGGAAGGAAGGAGTAAAAAAATTATGGCTAAGGTAGCAAAAAAAGTTACTAGAAGAAGAGATAGAAAAAACATAGAAAAAGGTGCAGCACATATCCATTCTAGTTTTAATAATACAATAGTTACAATAACTGATGAAAAAGGAAATGCTATTGCTTGGGCAAGTGCTGGAGAATTAGGATTCAAGGGTTCTAGAAAAAGCACACCATTTGCAGCAGGAGAAGCAGCACTTACAGCTGCAAAAGCAGGAATGGAGCATGGATTAAAATCAGTTGAAGTTTATGTTAAAGGACCAGGCTCTGGTAGAGAAGCTGCAATAAGATCACTTCAAACAGCAGGTCTTGAAATAAGCATGATAAAAGATGTAACACCAATACCACACAATGGATGTAGACCACCGAAAAGAAGAAGAGTATAATTACTATAAATTAGTAAAATAGAGGTTAGAAGTTAAAAAAATATAATAAATATGAACGACTAACTTTAAGAAAGGAGAAAAATAAATGTCAAGATATAAAGACGAACAATGTCGTATATGCCGTAGAGAAGGACAAAAGTTATTTCTTAAAGGTTCAAGATGTTATTCAGATAAATGTAGTGTAACAAGAAGAAATTATGCACCTGGAGAGCATGGACAAGGAAGAAAAAAACTTTCTGAATACGGTACGCAATTAAGAGAAAAGCAAAAAACAAAAGCTTTTTATGGAGTAGGAGAAAAACAATTCAGAAGATATTTTGAAATGGCAGAAAACAAAAAAGGTATTACAGGTGAAGTTTTACTACAAATATTAGAAAGTAGACTAGATAATGTAGTATATAGAGCAGGATTTGGAGTATCTAGAGCCCAAGCAAGACAACTTGTAAATCATGGACATTTCAATGTTAATGGAGTAAAAACAGATATAGCATCTTATTTAGTTAAACCAGGAGATGTAATATCAGTTAGAGAGAATAAAAAAGATAGCAAAATAATAAAAGAAAATGCAGAATTAAACAGTAGTAAACCAGTTCCAGAATGGCTAGAAAAGAATAACGAAAAATTAGAAGCAAAAGTAATAAGACTTGCATCAAGAGAAGATGTAGATTTACCAGTTGAAGAGCATTTAATTATTGAGTTGTATTCTAAATAGAAATGAGAAGTAAAAACTTCTCAAAATAGGAGGTTAAAAAATAAATGATTGAATTTGAAAAACCAAATATAGAATGTCTAGCAGCAAACGAAGAAGAAAATTATGCAAAATTTGTTTGTGAACCACTAGAGCGTGGATATGGAATGACAATAGGAAATTCTTTAAGAAGAATTTTATTATCATCATTACCAGGAACAGCAATAACAAGTGTAAAAATTGATGGAGTAGTACATGAATTCTCATGCATACCGGGAGTAGTAGAGGATGTACCTGAAATAATCGTTAACTTAAAAAGTGTAAGATTAAAATCATACGATAATGAACAAAAAGTTCTAAAAATTGATTTTAATAAAGAAGGAGAAGTTACAGCAGGTGATATTATTACTGATTCAAGTTTAGAAGTATTAAATCCAGAACTACATATAGCAACAGTTGCAGAGGGTGGACATTTAGTAATGGAAATGACAGCAGATAGAGGAAGAGGATATAATGTTGCAGAAAAGAACAAAGAACTAAATCAGGCGATAGATGTTCTTCCAATAGATTCAATATTTACACCAGTAAAAAAAGTAAACTATTCAGTTGAAAATACTAGAGTAGGTCAAACTGTTGATTATGATAAATTAACAATTGAAGTTTGGACAGATGGAAGTTTAAAAGCGTATGAAGCTTTAAGTTTAGCTGCAAAGGTTATGACAGGACATTTAGAATTATTTGTTGATTTATCAGAAACAGCTAAAAATACTCAAGTAATGGTAGAAAAAGAAGAATCTAAAAAAGAAAAAGTTTTAGAAATGCCTATAGAAGAATTAGAACTATCAGTAAGATCATATAACTGTTTAAAAAGAGCAGGAATTGCGACAGTTGAAGATTTAGCTAACAGAACTGAAGCAGATATGATGAAAGTAAGAAACTTAGGTAAAAAATCATTAGATGAGGTAACTAATAAATTACATTCATTAGGATTAGACTTTGTTCGTGAAGAAGAATAAATAAAGAATGGAGAAAGCATAAAACTAACATAACTAACTCATAAGTCTGAGTATGTATTTTATCCCTAGTGAAAGTGACGTAAGGGGAAAATGCGTTCCCTTACAAATAAAAAAGGAAGGTGAAAACATTGGCTAAAAATAGAAAACTTGGTAGACCAACTGATCAAAGATTAGCAATCTTAAAAAACCAAACTACAGATTTGATAATGTATGGTAAAATAGAAACTACTGAAGCTAGAGCAAAAGAAGTTAAATCAATAGCTGATAGTATAATAGCTTTAGCAATAAAAGAAAAAGATAATTTTGAAGAGACAGAAGTGAAAGTAGTAAAAGCAAAACTTGACAGTAAAGGTAACAAAGAAACAGAAAAAGTAACAAGTAAAAATGGAAAAGAATATTTAAGAGTTGTAAAAGAAGAAACTACTGAAAAAAGACAAAAAGATATGCCATCAAGATTAAATGCAAGAAGAAAAATAATGACAAAATTAAATAAAGTAAAAGATAGTGATGGTAAAAATATAGACTTACCAGCAAAACTTTTTGGAGAAATAGCAGAAAACTATAAAGATAGAGTTGGTGGATACACACAAATAATCAAAAAAGGTCCAAGAAGAGGAGACAGTGCTGAAGAAGTTATATTAAAATTAGTTTAATAAAGAAATAAAATATTGCGAACAGATCTGTTCGCTTTATTTTTTTAATTATAAGAACCACAAATTTTTAGTAATAATAGTAATAATATTTTCCTTTTAAAATCTTGTAATATAAAATACGTTATGATACAATGTATTCGTTAAAAAGGAAATAAAGGAAGATATATTTGAAGAAAAATATAAAAGATTACAATTTAGATGATTTAAAGCAAGTCATAATACAATTAGGAGAAAAACCATATAGGGCAGAGCAAATATTTAAATGGATATACACAGAAAATGTTACAAGTTTTGATGAAATGACTAATATATCTATTGAGTTAAGAAACAAACTAAAAGAAAATTTTGATTTACATGTGTTTAATATATTACAAAAACAAGAATCTAAAGATGGAACTAAAAAATATTTGTTTGATGTTTTAGATGGCAATGCAATTGAATCTGTACTTATGGAATACAAGCATGGAAAAACAATATGTGTATCTTCACAAATAGGCTGTAAAATGGGATGTAAATTTTGTGCATCAACAGGAGTAAAGTTTTCTAGGAGTCTAACTTCAGGAGAAATTGTAGAACAATTGTTGGCTGTACAAAGAGATGAGAATATAAAAGTATCAAACCTTGTATTCATGGGAATAGGAGAACCACTGGATAATTATGATAATGTAATGAATGCTATAAAGATTTTAAATAACCCAAAGGGAATAAATATGGGAGCAAGACATATTAGTATTTCAACTAGTGGATTAGTTCCTAAAATATATAAATTAGCAGATGAAGATTTACAATGCACTTTATCAATATCACTTCATAGTAGTTCAAATAAAAAAAGAAGTGAAATGATGCCAGTAAATGATGTATATAATATTGAAGAATTAATGAAAGCCTGTAAGTATTATATACAAAAAACAAATAAGAGAATATCTTTTGAATATGCTTTAGCAAAAGAAAACAATGATAATTTAGAAGATGCAAAAGAACTTGTAAAACTATTAAAGGGAATGCTCTGCCATGTAAATTTAATACCTATAAACAAAATTAAAAATGGTAAGTATTCTAAAAGTACAAATGAAAATATAATGAAATTTAGAGATTACTTAAATGAGAAAGGAATAGTTGCTACAATCAGGAGAGAATTAGGATCAGATATAGATGCAGCATGTGGGCAACTTAGAAAAAAAGAGGTGGAGAAATGCGAGCCTACGCAAAAACCGATATAGGTAAAGCAAGAGAAATGAATCAAGATTTCTATTATGTTTCCGAAGAAATAAATGGCATGAGACTATGTATTTTAGCAGATGGAATGGGAGGATATAAAGGTGGCGAAATAGCAAGTAGCTTAGCAACAACTTCTGCAAAACATTATATAGAGAAAAACTTTAAATCTATAGATCCTACTACTGATAATATACAAAATCTCATAAAAGAGGCAATGGATTATGCAAATAAAATTGTATATAAAAAGTCCAGAGAAAATGAAGAGTTAGATCAAATGGGTACAACACTTGAAATTTGTATAATGTATGGACACAAAGTATATATTGGTCATATAGGCGATAGTAGAATATATAGAATAAGAAGGAATATAATTAGAAGAATAACAACAGATCATAGTTATGTAGAAACGTTAGTAAAAGATGGAACTATAACTAGAGAAGAAGCTTTTTATCATCCAAGAAAGAATATGCTTATGAAGGCATTAGGATGTACCGAAAATATAGAACCAGATATTACTTCAAAAGGTTTTTTATCAGGAGATATAATATTAATGTGTTCTGATGGACTTACGAATATGCTTAAAGAAGAAGAAATATATAATATAATTAATGAGAATGTAGAAGAAGCATGTGACAAATTAATAGAAAGAGCTAATGAACTTGGGGGATATGACAATATCAGTGTAGTATTGGTTGAAAAGGAATAAATTATTGCTAAGGAAAAATATACTTATAAATCTATAATAAAGATAGGAGAGGGGCGCTATATGAATATAGAAGGTAAAATAGTTGCAAATAGGTATCAAATAATTGAGAAAATAGGTAATCGGTGGAATGGCTACAGTATATAAAACAAAAGATTTAGTTTTGAATAGATTTGTTGCTGTAAAAATTCTAAGAGATGAGTTTACAACAGATGAAGAATTTGTAAAAAGATTTAATATAGAGGCACAAGCTGCGGCAAGTATTACTCATCCTAATATAGTATCTGTGTATGATGTAGGAAAAGAAGAAAATCTTTATTATATTGTTATGGAACTTGTGAAAGGTAAAACATTAAAAGAGATAATTATAGAAGATGGTGCTTTAGGATGGAAATGGTCTGTAAAAGTAGCTATGCAAATAGCATCAGCCTTAGAAACAGCACATAGAAATAATATAATTCATAGAGATATAAAACCACATAACATAATAATTACAGAAGAGGGAGTTGCAAAAGTAACAGATTTTGGAATAGCAAAAGCTGTTTCTAATTCTACAATAACAGCTTTTGGAACTACAATTGGTTCTGTTCATTATTTTTCACCTGAGCATGCAAGAGGTGGATTTACAGATGCAAAATCTGATTTATATTCTTTAGGAGTTGTAATGTATGAGATGGTAACAGGTAGAGTACCTTTTGATAGTGATACACCAGTTTCAGTAGCATTAAAACATATGCAAGAAGATCCTATAGAACCAATAATATTAAAACCAAGTATTCCAAAAAGTGTAAATGATATAATAATGAAAGCTATGAGAAAAGATGCAGAAATGAGATATGCCAATGCAACAGAAATGCTTAAAGATTTAGAAATGTCTTTGAAAAATCCTAGTGGTGAATTCGTATTCGATGAAGAAGATAGAGATTTTAGAACTCAAAGAATATCCTTAGATTATGACGAAAAAGATAAAGATGACAATAATAAAAAGAAGAAAAAGAAAAATAAAAAAATAGAAAAGATAAAAAAATTTTTTGAAAAACATCCAGTCTTAAAAGTATTTGCAATAATACTTGCATGTATATTAGTATTTTCTATAGCAATGGGAGGTACATATCTCGCTTTAACAATAGGAAAAAAACAAGAAGTTCAAATACCAGATTTAACTAACTTAACTGTTGAACAGGCAGAGGAAAAGGCAAAAGAGTTAAAACTTAAAATTGAAGTAAAGGAAGAAAAATACCATTTAGAAATACCAGAAGGACAAATAATAGAGCAAGATCCTCAGTATCAAGAAAACTTTAAAATAAAAGAAGGAAGTACAATAAGTGTAATTGTAAGTAAAGGACAAGAAATAGTTAAGATGCCTAAAGCTGTAGGATTAACAAGAGATGAAGCAACAAGACTATTAATGGAGACAGGATTAGAAGTAGAAGTTAAAGAACAGTATAGTGATAGTGTAGAAAAGAACTATGTAATAAAGCAAGAAACAGAAGATGGAGAAGAAATAGATCAGGATGAAGAAATTCCAGCAGGAAGCAAAATAATAATATATGTAAGTATGGGAATAGAGCAAGTATCTGTACCAGATTTATCAGGAAAAACAGAAACAGAAGCAAAATCAGCCATTTCAAGTGCAGGATTAAAATGGAAGAGTACAGACAAGACCTCTGATTCAAGCAAGCCAAATAAAGTAGTTGTAAATCAATCAATATCTTCAGGAAGTATGGTGGATAAAAATACGGAAATAACAATAACAGTAAATGAATTTGATGAGATAAAAACTGCTAGCATAAATGTCAATGTAAAATCACTATTAAATGGTGCTGTGGAATATGAAGATGAAGAAAAAACAACTATAAAAAATGTAAAACTAAAAATAATGGTAGGAAGTGATACAATATATGAACAAACTGTATCGCCAACAGCAACAAAAATAACTGCTACTAAATCAGACAAAGGAAGTAAATCAGTAACAGTTTATATAGATGATATATGGAAAGCAACTAAAACAATTAACTTTAATGATCAAACGTCAATAACAATAGATTAAACAAATTGTTGTTTATGAGAGAAAAATCCTAGGGACTGTCCCTAAAAATCACCAATTTTGGGGATTTTTGGGACTGTCCTGAATTTTTCGAACATGAAACAAACAACAATTTATATAGGAGGAAATATGTTAGAAATATCAACATCAATACTAACAGTAGAAGAAAAAAGTGCAACTAAAACATTTTATGATTTAGAGGTAGCAGGAACAGATTATTACCATATAGACGTTATGGATGGTAAATTTGTAGAGAAGAATACTGAAAAAATAATGTATGAATATGCAAACACAATAAAACAAATATCTAATTTACCTCTAGATGTGCATTTAATGGTAGAAAATATTAAAGAAAATATAGATAGATACTTGCCACTAAGTCCAAGCATAATTACGTTTCATTATGAAGCTTGTACAAGCGATGAGGAAGTAATAAAATTTATTAATTACATTAAAGGAAACAATATAAAACCAGCAATATCAATAAAACCAGCAACCAGTTTAGAAAAAATTAAAAAATTTCTACCAATGCTTCATATGGTATTAGTAATGACAGTAGAACCAGGAAAGGGTGGACAAAAATTAATACCTGAAACTATAGAAAAAACAAAAGAGCTAAAAAAATATTTAAAAGAAAATAATTTAGAAACATATATAGAAGTAGATGGTGGAGTAAATAAAGATACTATTAACATGGTCAAAGAAGCGGGAGTAGATATAGCAGTAGCAGGTAGTAGCATAATATCGGCAAATAACTATAAGCAAGCAATTAATGAATTGAAATAAAATGAAAAATATAAATAAAAAATAGATGAGATTTAAAATTTAATCTCATCTATTTTAAAATTTATTTGTTTTGTTTTTTACTTGGTATTAATTTTTTAGTTATAATTCCTAATCCAGTAAAGCTAACTAGTACAGATATTATAAATCCTAAGAAAGGAATTAAAGATATTAGTGATAATATTACAGTTACTGCTAGGATATATAAGTAGATACTTATTTTATTTGATATATTATTTTTAGCAAATGTAGCAACTGATATTATAAATATTGGTTTTGCAATTATTAATAATATAATATAAATAAATAATAGTATAAATCCTAAAATACTTCCAACTCTTGACATAAATAGGAGTATTGTAACAATTGGAATTAATATTAAAAATCCAAGACCAATTCCTAAATATTTTAGTAAAGTTAAACCAGACATATTAGAAATTTCATCTAAATATTTCGGAATAAATTTAGAAAGTAATAAGTAGATTATATATACACAAATAAGTAATGTAATTAGGGTTAATAAATAATTCAATATATTTGAAAATATACTTTTTGATAATGTGCTAGCATAATTATTGTAGCTAACTTCATTTGATACAATTCCTTCTGGTATTTCTATTTCTTGTTTAGATGAATATGATAATTTTCCAGAAATTTTACATGTTAAATCTTTATCATCACTTTTATTTTTAAAAGTTATATTTTTAGCATTTATTTTCGCATCTTCTATAATTTCTCCAGAAAATGTCAAACTATTGGCATCTTCCACATTGAAATTCCTCTGGTTTATAAATTTATCTTGCGTAACTACATTTTCTGCAGTTATATAAGAATTTCTATATATCCAACCATTAAGATTTGCTTCTTTGGTGTTTAAATGTAAATCTCTAGATATAAATCCGGAAATACTGCATATCAAAATATTTTACATTTGCATACAAATTACCTCCAATTTCAGCATTTAAATTAAGCTTATTAGCTAATATGAATACATTACCATTAATTTTAGAATTTTGTTCTAAATAAACTTCATTAGCACATATATATAAGTCTCCATTTATTTCGCATCCTGGCTCTAAAACAAATTTATTTGCTGTTAAAAAAACATTTCCAGAAATAGCAGAAGATTTGTTTATTGTTATAACAGGATTTCCAATGTCATCTTTTTCAGTATCTGAGTATGTTATATTAGATTTAATATTTACATTATCAGATGTTGCGAATAGATTTCCTTCAATAATTCCACCATTATCAGTTGAATCAATGTTAAGAGTATCAACTGTAGCAAATACATTTCCGTTTATAATGTTTTTTATTTCATATTCAGACTGATTACCGATATATAAATCAGAATCTCTTATATCAGTTTGCTGAGTTTGATAAGATTCATCTTCATTTGATATAAGCATAATATCATTATTATTAGAATCAGTAGCAAAGCAAAATGAGCTAAACAGCATAAAAAACACAACAGAGATAGTTATTAATAATTTAAATTTTGATTTCATAAAATAACCTCCTATTTAATATATTAACATTACTATATAGCTTTAAAAGAATATTTGTCAATTGAAAAATAATAAAATCGTAATTTATTTAATTAAGTGTTCTCTAGAAAAGGTTTATTTATTTGTTTCCAACGCGAATTCCGTTACTGAACCTGTAAGTTGCTAAAGCAACAACAGTTTCATGTAACGAAAGCTGGATCGCGTAACTGAGAAACAAATAAATATAATCTTTTCTAGAAATCAATTGATATTTTACAAACAACAATTTATCTAATTATTTAAATAATAGTTGCAATATTTTGATACAGGACATTCATTGCATTTAGGATTCCTTGCATTACATATATTTCTTCCATGCCATACTAGTAAATGATTAACATCTTTGTAATATTTATCAGGAATAATTTTCAGTAGGTCTTGTTCTATTTTAGAAGGGTCAGAATTTGAAGAAAGACCTAATCTGTTAGAAATTCTTTTTGCATGTGTATCAACTGCAATACCAATAGGGTTGTTAAAGGCTTCTAACATTATTACATTTGCACTTTTTCTACCAATACCTGGAAGACTTATTAATTCATCCATATTTTTAGGCAAATTACCATTATAGTTTTCCAAAATTTTCTTAGAATATGCTTTAATGTTTTTTGCCTTTGTTTTATAAAATCCACAAGGATGGATTAAATCTTCTAAAGTTTTAATATCCATATCTATAAAATCTTGAGGAGTATTATATTTTTCAAAAATTTCAGGAGTTGTTTTATTAACTCTTTCATCTGTACATTGAGCTGATAACATAACAGCAATTCCAAGTTCAAATGGGGTATTAAAATCTAAACTACATGTTGCATCTGGATATGTAGATTTTAATATTTCTATTATTTTTATAATATTTTCTGTAGATAAATTATGCTTACTTTTTTTTTCGTTATTCTTCAAATCTATCACCCTTTTACATAAAAATTAATATATTATAATAGTAAGTAAGAATAATTAGAAAGCAGGTGCATAGGAAGTATATGTTAAAACTATTTAAGAAAACGTTAGCTGTATGTTTAATTGGCTTTGGTCTTCGGAGTATTACTTGTAATATTACTTCCGTTTTCAGGTTGGTTATTTATTACTGGAATTACAATAGTAGTAGTAGGAATAACGTGGCTTTCTTGTTAAATTAAAAATAAAGGAGAGTGCTGCAAATGACTATAGTAGTAAAAAAAGTTCCTAAATTTTTAAGAGGAATTGTAAAATTGATATTTGGTGTAAAATAATAACTTATATATATAATAAATACATAAGATTATTACAAATCTTTTATATTTACAATATTTCAATATCAATTATATTACAAAATAAACAAAAAAAATAGGTTTTTATACCTATTTTTTTTAAAATTTAACTTATATATTAGATAACTTAAGTTATGCTTTTGTTACTTTACCAGAACGTAAGCATTTAGCACAAACTTTGATTTTTTTTGGTTGACCATTTATAATTGTTTTTACTGTTCTTAAATTTGGTTTCCAAGTTCTTGAAGTTCTTTTACTAATATGTGAACGTGTAATGCTAAGTTTATTTCCATAACTTAATGATTTTTCACAAATTGCACATTTTGCCATAATGTACGCACCTCCTATATTTTGAATAAACTGACTAAACAATAGTTTAGCATAAATATAAAAAAAATACAAGAGGTTTCACAAAAATAATTGACAAAGCTAATTAAAGTGATAAAATAAATTAAATTTACATTCTAAATATTTTAAAATCTAACAAATTAAATCTTAAAATTTTCAAGATAAAATTAATAAATTGTAATTTATACAAACAACGATTTATCGAAAGGAACAAAAATGGAAAAAATAATAGATAATATTTTAAATCTGGTATACCCACCAGTTTGTGGATTTTGTGGAAATATATGCAAAGATTATATATGTAAAAAATGTAGCATAAAAATAGAAAAACATGAAATAAAAAACAAGAATATTTTAAAAGTAAAAAAAAAACAAAAATATTTTGATGAGATTTGCAGTATTTTTAAATACGAAGAAATTATAAGAGATATACTTATAAAATATAAATTTCAGAATAAAGCATATTTATATAAAACTTTTTCAAAAATTATACTAAATAATAAAAAAATATGTGGCTTTTTAAAAAAATATGATATAATTATCCCAGTTCCAGTACACAAAAAAAGAAAACATCAAAGAGGATATAACCAAACTCAGCTTATAGCAAAAAATGTTGCAAAAGTTTTAAATATAAAATTTCAAAATAATATATTGGTTAAAAATGTAAATACTAAACCTCAATCAGAATTAACTAAAAAAGATAGAGAAACTAATATAAAAAATGTATTTGGAATAAAAGACATAAGAAAGATAAAAAATATGAATATACTAATTTTTGATGACATTTATACAACTGGTAGTACAGTAAATGAATGTTCTAAAATATTAAAAGAAGCGGGAGCAAAAAAAGTTGCTATATTAACAATTGCAAAAGACTACAAAAAGTAGACAAGGAGGCAAAAGATGGAAGATTTAGTAGAAAGTATATTAGATTATGTTAGAGCAGATTATACAGATTATGCAATAATGATAAATGGAGAATGGGGAAGTGGAAAAACATACTTTTGGAATAATAAAATAAGAAATAAAATAGATTCACTTCAATTAAATGGGAAAAGTTATACAACTATATATATGTCTTTATATGGAATTTCTAATCTAGAAGATATAAGTAAAAAAATATTTATAGAAACTACACAACTTATGGATAAGAACATGAGAAAATATATGAATGCAACAGGTCAGCAATCAATACCAGAATATGCTAAAACAGGACTTGATATGGCTAATCTTTTTGGAGTAACACAAAATGGAGATAAAGTGGATTATGGTAAATTTTTTTCTACAGATGATAAAGTTTTATGTTTCGATGATTTGGAGAGAGCTAATGTTGATGTTATAGATATACTAGGATATATAAATAATTTTGTTGAACATGATCATATAAAAACAATTATTATATGTAATGAAAAAGAATTATCAACAAAATTAAAAAGTACTAACTTAGAAATGAAAACATTTATTGCAACATATCTTTTAGATAAAGAAGGAGACTTATCTAAAACTGATAAGCCAATGGTAGAAAAAATACAAGATAAAATAGAATATGTATTTGATAAAGCAAACGATTATGAGAGAATAAAAGAAAAATTAATAGGAGAAACTTTTGAATATGCACCAGAATTTAATTATATAATAAATGGTATTTTAATGAGATATGAAAGTAATTCAGATTTAATAAGGTTTTTAAGAGAAAATACAAATTATATAATTTCTACATTTAATAAAAGTGGTACAAGAAATTTAAGAATATTAAAACATGCTTTAAATGATTTCAAAAAAGTATATGAGATGGTAAATAAATATTATCCAAATACAAATTATAGAATTCTGCAAACAATGCTTATATTTACAATAGCAATATCTTTTGAAATAAAAGCTGGAAAAATAACAAAAGATAAATTCGTAAATATAGCAGATAATGAAGAATACAAATCAATTCTTGTATCTTCAAGAGTTCTAATGGATAACAGACAATTCTATATAAAAGAATTTGATAATAACTATTACTATAATTTTAAATCAGAATACAGATTCTTTAAATTTATAGAAATATATGTAAGAACAAGAATATTTGATATGAAAACTTTTAAAAGCAATATGGAAGTTATAATAAACACAGTAGATACAGAAAAACTTCCAGGATATAAAAGATTACTTACAGAAGAATATTGGAAAATATCAGATGATAAATTTCCAGATGTTATTGAAGAAGTGTTAGAGGATGTAAAAAATGGAAAAGTAAAGCTTTTAGATACAGTAAAATTATTTATATATTTTACCTATTTCATAAAAAAAGGACTAATTGAATATGATATAAAAACAATAAGAGGAATATTCTTTAATGGAATGAATGTAGCAGCACTAACATCAGAATATTATGAGAATCCTGATGAAGAAATTGAAAGAATTATAATAGGAGAAAAAACACAAGAAGTAAACGAAGTTTTAGATCATTTTTATATGATAAATAGAGCTTTAAAAGATAAGATGTATATGGAAAAAGCTGATAATATATTTAAATGTATACCAATGAAAATGGAAATGTTTTATGAAAGGTTTGATAAGGAATGCATGGATGTTCCAATATTTAAGTATTATGATCCATATCAAATGTTCCAAAGAATATCTTGTGCAAGTAATGAAGATATAGTATCAATTAAAGAAAAACTTTTAGATAGAGCAGATAAATATACAAAAGAAATAGAACCAGAAATGAAAAACATAAAACAATTAAAACAAATAATAGATGACTATATTAAAGGAAAAGATATGGGAATAAAAATAGTGATGCTAAAAGAATTTTCAAAAGATTTAGGAACTATTTTAGAAAAGTATAAATAGAAAGTTCTAGGGCTGTTATGAACCTAAAATAAATTGTAATTTGTATGAGGAAATTCTAGGGACTGTCCTGAATTTCCACCAATAAAGGAGAATAAAATATGGAAGAATTAAAATTAGATTATTATTTTAAAGATATACAAAGTTTTGCTTTTAAAGAAGTATTTGATGATTGTATATATCCATGGGAGGCTTTAAACAATATAAATGACTATATAAAAAGATTTATGAATAACAAAGAAATGAAAATTAACAAAGCCACTGAAATAGGAGAATTTTGTTCAATAACGGGAAACTACTTTATAGACGAAGGAACAAAAATACATTCAAATGTAACAATACAAGGACCAGTATTAATAGGAAAAAATGTAGAAATACAATCAGGAGCATTAATAAGACCGGGAACTATAATAGGAGATAATGCATGTATTGGACATTCATCAGAAGTAAAACATGCAATACTTCAAAATAAATCTAAAGTAGCAAGTTTAGCTTTTGTAGGAGATTCAATTCTTGGAAAATCAGCAAGAATTGGAAGCGGAACAATACTTGCAAATAGAAGATTTGATCAAAAAAACATTAATATAAAAATAGAAGGAAAAAAAATAGATACAGGTTCTGATTTTTTTGGAAGTATCATAGGAGACAATACAAGACTAGGGGCAAATGTAGCATCACTTCCAGGAGCATTTATTGGACCATACACATGGATACTACCAGGCTTGCAAGTAAGAGGATTTATACCAGCTGAGAAAAGATTATTTCCAAAAACAGAATATACCATAACAGATAATGAAAAAGTGGAATTAAAATAATAAACAGAAGTTAATTAATACAAGAGAGTTACATAAAATAATAAAAAGTAATACTAAATTTGCTGATTGAATAAAAAGAAAAATAAAACGACAATACGTCTAAAAAATATTGATAATATAAATATATAAAAATAAAATGTGAAACAAAATTGAAGTAAAATTAAAAAATGTTTCACATTTTTTAATTTTTGTGATATAATAAAAATGTGAAACAAGACTGCATAAAAATTATAAAAATACTTCACATTTATAAGGAGGTAAAAGATGGAAGAAAAAATTGAAATTATGAATCTTCTTCAAAGTAAACAGCTTCTTGAACATGAATTACAATCACTTGCATATGGTTCAGTTGAAATAAGAGAAAATGATTCAAATAAATATATATATGTTCATTATAGAGAAGATGGAATAGCTTTAACAAAGTATGTTGGAAAATATTCAGAAGAATTATATAATTTAGTATTAAACAATAGTATTAAAGCAAAAGAATTAAAAAAGCAAATAAGAGAAATGAACAAAAAATTAAAACAACTAAATTATACAGAAAAAGAACTTTCTGAAAAAGTAGAACAAAATGTAGATTTTGCAAAAAGACATTTAGCAGATACAATATATAAACAAGCCATATTAGAAGGTGTTGCTACTACATTTGCAGATACAGAGAGCATAATTGAAGGTGGAAAAGTAAATAATATGACATCTGAAGATATATTAAAAATAGTAAACCTAAAACATGCATGGGAATTTATATTAAACAAAAATGTTATTTTAAGTAATACTGACTTTGCTTTGTTATGTGAAATAAATAAAATGGTAGAAGAAGGATTTTATTATTCAGCAGGGAAGGTTAGAAATGTTCCAGTAACAATAGGTGGAACAATATGGAAACCAGATTTACCGATTGAAAGTGTAATAAAAGAAGAATTAGAAGATATTTTTAGTAAAAAAATCAATGATGTTGATAAAGCCATTGAACTTTTATTATATATAATGAAAAAGCAAATATTTATTGATGGAAACAAGAGAACATCAGTAATTTATAGTAATCATTATTTAATTTCAAAAGGAAAAGGAATTATAGCAATTCCAACAGAACTTACAGAAGAATTTAAAGATTTACTTATTCCATATTATGAAGGAAAAAATGAAAAGCAAATAAAAAAATTCATTAAAGAAAAATGTTATATGTGTATATAAAAATGTCCAAAAGTAACATTATTTAGTACACTATATAAAACATAAAGAATATAAATTTTTTTAATGTAATAAACAAAATTTATGACAAACTATGAGAAAATTTCTTCACTTCTTCAAGAGATTAAATCTAAATTAGAAGCAGAAGGATTTAAATGCGAAGTGGTTGAAAGAAATAAAGATGCAATCAAATGTTTTAAAATATCAATATGAATTTTCTAATGCTAACAACCTTACAAGTATTTACTTGTAAGGTTGTTTTTCTTTTCGCTAAAACTTCCTATATTTCATCAAAGGAAAATATTTCCAAAAGGAGAATATATTAAAACGAGGGACATACCTCAATCTATGAGGAATACCTATGGCTGAGGTGTGTCCCTCAAACCTTGTAAAAGACATACCTCAATCTATGAGGAATACCAATGACTTAAGGTGTGTCTCTAAAAGCAAATGAACAAAGGGAAAGATGTGTTTCCTTACAATAAGAAAGGAGCAAGTATAAATGAAAGTTGATTATATAAAAGAGGACAAGCTTTTAGTTTTAAAAATAACAGAAGAGATAGACCATCACTCTTGTGAAAAAATAAAAAAAAGGTCTGACTATGAAATAGAAGTACATATACCTAAAAAAGTTATTTTTGATTTTAGCAATGTCAATTTTATGGATAGTAGTGGAATTGGAATGATAATAGGAAGATATAAATTAACATCAATGTTTGGTGGGAAAATGAGCCTTATAAATGTAAAACCAGCAATAAAAAAAGTATTTGAAATGTCAGGAATATTAAAATTAATACCAATAGAAGAAACAGAACAAATAGGAGGTACAGAATTTGAAAAATGTATATGAAAATGAAATGAAATTAGAGTTTTCAAGTAAATCAAATAATGAAAGTTTTGCAAGAATAACAGTTGCAGCATTTGCTACTCAATTAGATCCAACGGTTGAAGAATTAGCAGATATAAAAACTGCAGTATCAGAGGCAGTAACAAATTGTATTATACATGGATATGAAGACAAAGAAGGAATAATAAAAATTGAATGCAGATTATTTGCAAACTCAATAGAAATAGAAATATCAGACAATGGAAAAGGAATAGAAGATATTGAAAAAGCAAGGCAAGCATTATATACATCAAAATCTGATTTAGAAAGGTCAGGAATGGGATTTACAATAATGGAAAGCTTTATGGATGAAGTTAAAGTTGAATCAGTAGTAGGAATAGGTACTAAAGTAACAATGAAAAAAATGATAAAAGTAAATAATGAAATAGAAGTAAATGAAGTAAAGCTTTAATAGATAATAAAAGGAGTTACTTTATGTATGAAATAAAAACTGAAGAGATATTAAAGGCACAGAACAATGATAAAGAAGCGATGTCAAATATAATCGAAGCAAATTCTGGCTTACTTTGGAGCATAGTTAAAAGATTTTTAGGAAGAGGATATGATGGGGAAGAATTATATCAAATAGCATGTATAGGATTTATAAAATCAATAAAACGTTTTGATGTTAGTTTAAATTTAAGAATATCTACATATGCTGTGCCATATATAATGGGAGAGATAAAAAGATTTATAAGAGATAATCGGTCCAATAAAAATAAGTAGGAGTATAAAAGAATTATCAAGTAAGATTAAGGAAGTACAAAAAGAATATTTGTGTAAAAAAGGAGAAGAGATTAATATATCTCAAATTGCAAAAATATTAAAAGTTTCAAAAGAAGAGGTAGCAATGGCTTTAGAATCAGAAAGACCATTAGAATCAATTGATGAGGAAAATTATGAAAATGACTCTAATGGAGAAACAAAAATAAGTAAAATATCCAATGGAAAAGATGAGACATCAATGTTAATAGATAAAATATGTATAAATAATTTGATTAAAGAATTAGACGTAAGAGAACAACAAATTATTCTATTAAGATATTATAGAGGAAAGACTCAAACAGAAGTAGCAAAAATATTAGGAGTAACACAAGTACAAATTTCTAGAATTGAAAAGAAGATTCTTTTAAATATGAAAGAAAAAATGGAATATGATAAAGAAGTAGGTTAAACCTAATATATATAAAAGTTCTATAATTGCTATTTCCTTTGAGCTTTTTACTTTTTTAAATTCTAATATGTAAACATATAATTATACAATATAAAAAAATTAAAAATTATATTGAAAAATAAAAATATATAAATTATAATAAACATAAACGAAAGAGAAATTAACAAAAGAAGGAGAAAAAAACAGATGAAAAACCAAAAAATAAAATTAAATCAAGGAACGAACTGTGTTTGCCTACATATGGAAGAAGATACTAAAAACACTCCAAAGACTAGCTTAAATCTCACCTCTCACCTCTCACTTCTCACTTCCAATAAAGGCATCACCCTAATAGCATTAATAATAACAATAATAGTAATGTTAATACTAGTAGGAGTAACAATAAATGTAGCACTAAATGGAGGATTGTTTACTACAGCAAAAGAAGCAGTAAAACAAACACAAATAGCACAAGTAAAAGAAATGGTAGTATCAGACATACTAACAAAACAAACACAAAAACGGAGGAGAAGATATAACAAAAGAAGAGTTAAAAGAAATATTAGAGAAATATTTTGATGAAGTACCAGATTTATCAGATATGACAGATGAAGAATTAGGAGATGTGGACCTTACATTAAAGGATGAATGGGGAGGTTACAAATTAAAATTAAAAGAAGTGTATGATGGAACAACATCAACAGTACAAGATGATAATACAGGATATAAAAGTGTAACAGAATTATTCGACAAAAATGAAGAAGGTAAAGATGCTAAAAATTATGACGAAAACAAATTACACATAGGAGACTTTGTAAATTATGATGCAGGAATATGGACTAAAGAGGACATAGAAGCAATTCAGGTAGGACCAAAAGATAATTTAGTATCAGCAAATAATAGCGACAGTTTACCAAGTACAGCATTTCAATTTGGAGGATTTAAAGAAGGAGATAGTAGAAATGAAAATGCAACTCCATATAGTAATTCATATAACTATGTAAAAGATGAAAATAATCAACCCATAACTGATTGGAGAGTATTTGATGTAGATGATGATGGAAATATCACATTAATATCAGCAGGATGCCCAGAGGATTATTATGTACCAAGTGTATCCACTAATAATGGTTATGGTGGATATATAAGTGAATATATATTATCAGGAAATGTAAATACAAGTGCAACAAGTTTAAATTTAGAAAGTAGCTACACAAAAAGGGACTGGAGTAAATATGTAAATACAAGCCAACATGCAACAGAAGCAACAGTACTAACAAAATCAAAATTAGATAAGTGGTATGATAAATATATGGGTACAACAAATGCAAATACATATACTAACTCAACTTTCCGAACTATAAACGGAACAAGATACGATAATTTAATAAATAATTACTCTTACTACTGGCTGTCGGCTGCCAACGGCAGTTACAGCGTGTATCGTGTGAACCCTCGCATTCGCCTTGTGGACGGCAACTATAGCTCTGCGTTTGGCGTCCGCCCCGTAGTTTCTCTAACATCTGACGTCCAATTGGCAAAAGAAGGTACAAAAACAGTAAAAGATGCATACGAAGAAGGAAAAACGTATACCTATAACGTGTGGGATATAAAATAAAAATCATATAAAAAATCCTAATTGCATATCAGCAATTGGGATTTTTATTACCCATTTGCTTGATAAATTTGTCGTTTTATAATAAAATATGTAAGAGTGAGCATTGATTACTTGTATGAACATAGTGAGTTATAGTATACATTGTAGTGCTCCTTTGAAATACTGGAGGATTAATAAATGGAAACAGAAACAATAAAAAAGCAAAAAGAATATATAAAAAAAGTAAATGAAATAAATAAAAATAAATCATTAAAATACTATATTTTAACAATGGGATGTCAGCTAAATGAAAATGATTCTGAAAAGCTAATTGGAATGTTAGAAGAAATGGGATATACAGAATCAAAAGATATAAGTAATGCTGATTTATACCTAATAAATACATGCTGTGTAAGAGAAAATGCAGAAGAAAAAGTTTTTGGAAAGCTCCGGAGAATTAAAAAAGATAAAAGAAAATAGAGATATAATAATTGCAATTGGTGGTTGTATGATGCAAGAAAAACATATAACAGATAAACTTAAAAAAAGCTATCCTTTTGTAGACATTATATTTGGAACACATACTCTTCATAAAGTGCCTGAAGATATATATAAAACAATTATAAACAAAGAAAAAATAAAAGATATTATAGATATAGATGGAGAAGTTTACGAGGGAATACCAGTTAAAAGAACCAACAATAGGAAAGCTTCAGTTACAATAATGTATGGGTGCAATAATTTTTGTACATATTGTATAGTACCATATGTAAGGGGAAGAGAAAGAAGTAGAAACCCAGAAAACATATTAAATGAAATTAAAGAACTTGCAAAAGAGGGATATAAGGAAATTACACTTTTAGGGCAAAATGTTAATTCATATAATGGAGGAAATAATTATAAATTTTCTAACCTTTTAAAAGATGTAGATAAAATAGAAGGAATAGAAATAATAAGATTTGTTTCTCCACATCCAAAAGACTTTACAGATGATGTGATAGAGTCAATAAAGACAAGTAAAAAGATATCTAGATTAATACACGTACCACTTCAATCAGGAAGTACGAATGTATTAAAAGCAATGAATAGAAAATATACTAAGGAACAATATTTAAATTTAATAGACAGAATAAAGAAAAAAATTCCAGATGCAGTATTTTCAACAGACATAATTGTAGGATTTCCAGGTGAAACAGAAGAGGATTTTGAAGATACATTAGATGTCGTAAGAAAAGTAAATTTTGAACAGATATATATGTTTATATATTCAAGAAGAATAGGAACACTTGCAGATAAAATGGAAAATCAAGTTTCAGAAAAAATAAAACATAAAAGATTTGATAGATTAAAAGTTTTATTTGAAGAAAGTATAGAAAAAAACAATCAAAAATATGTTGGGACAACACAAAAAATACTAGTTGAAGGATATAGCAAGAATAATCCTGAAATGTTAACTCGGAAGAACTGATACAAATAAAGTGGTTGTATTTGAAGGAAATAAAGAGCTAATTGGAAATATGATTAATATAAGAGTAGTATCTCAACACAAATGGTATTTGAAGGGAGAAATATAAAATGGATAATAGTCAAGCAATAAATGAGTTTTTAGGACAAGAGGTTTGTAAAGATGTAGTAATGAAATACATATTTATTAAATCTATCGAGGAATCTTATGATGATGAATACATATATAAAATGTATGGGTTAAGGCCATTAATGATAAAAGAGAGATATAAAAGTTTAGAAAAAGATGAGAGAGTAAAAATGGAAAAAAACATAAGAGAAAAAATAGAGGCAGGAGAAATTGATTTAAGTCAAGAAGCAGAGAAATGGAATAGAAAAAAATTAAAAGCAGAACGTCGTAGAGAAATATCTAGTAAAAGGAATATAAATGAAAAAAACATAGGAGAGGAGCGTTAAAATGGCAGAATTTTCACCTATGATGAAACACTATTTAGAAATAAAAGAGGAATACAAAGATTGCATTATATTTTATAGATTAGGAGATTTCTATGAAATGTTCTTTGATGATGCAAAAACAGCATCAAGGGAATTAGAAATAACTTTAACAGGAAGAGATTGTGGACAAGAAGAGAGAGCACCAATGTGCCGGAGTACCTTTTCATGCAGCAGAAAGTTATATAGCAAAGTTAATTGAAAAGGGATACAAAGTTGCAATATGTGAACAGTTAGAAGACCCAAAATCAGCAAAAGGAATAGTTAAAAGAGATGTAATAAGAGTAGTAACTCCTGGAACAGTAATTGAATCAAATATGCTTGATGAAAAGAAAAATAATTATATAATGTCAATATATAAAAAGGGAATATATTTTGGACTTGCTGTTTGTGATGTTACAACAGGTACATTTTTATCAACAAAAATAGAAGAAAATAATAATTTTACACTTCTTTTGGACGAACTTTCAAAATATAATCCTGCTGAAATAATAGTAAATAAAATGTTATTTAATTGCAAAGAAGAAATAAGCGAAATTAAATTAAGATTTAAGGCCTATGTAAATTGTTTTGATGAAGAAATATTTAAAAATGATATAGATTCTTTATTACAAACATATAACTTTATTAATGATAATGAAAAAGAAATACAAAAAATAGATAAGAATAATTTGCAAGTTCCAGCAATAAATGGACTATTAGATTATTTAAATCAAACTCAAAAAATAAAATTAGAACATATAAATATGATAAAAATGTATTCTATAAAAAAATATATGTCTTTGAACTGTACTGCAAGAAGAAACTTAGAATTAACAGAAAAAATGAATGATAAAAGTAAAAAAGGAACACTTCTTTGGGTATTAGATAGAACATATACATCTATGGGAGGAAGACTTTTAAGAAAATGGATAAATGAACCATTAATAGATGTTATAGAAATAAATAAGAGATTAAATGCAGTAGAAGAATTAAAAGATAATTTAATTTTTAGAGGAGACATTACAGATGCTTTAAAAAGAATTTATGATATAGAAAGAATAGCTCGGAAAAATAGCATATGGTAATACAAATGCAAGAGATATGATTTCGCTTAAAAATTCTTTAAAACAATTACCGTATTTAAAGAAAATTTTGGCTACTAGCAAGTCTGAATTATTACAAAATCTATATATAAGTTTAGATGAACTATCAGACATTCATGATTTGATAGAAAAAGCTATATTAGAAGAACCTCCAATTACTATAACAGAAGGAGGAATAATAAAATCAGGATATAATAAAGAATTAGACGAATTCAAAGATGCAACACTGCAAGGAAAGAATTGGCTTATAGAATTAGAGGCTAAAGAAAAAGAAGAAACAGGAATTAAAAACTTAAAAGTTGGATTCAATAAGGTATTTGGATATTTCTTTGAAGTGACTAAATCTTACTTGAATCTGGTACCAAATAGATATATTAGAAAACAAACGCTAGCAAATTGTGAAAGATATATAACAGAAGAACTAAACGAATTAGAAAGTAAAATATTAGGTGCAGAAGAAAAAGCAATTGATTTAGAATATAAATTATTTATAGAAATTAGAAATAAAATTGCAATAAACATAGAAAGACTTCAAAAAGCATCTAGTATTGTATCAGCACTAGACGTATTTACCTCGTTTGCAATTGTAGCAGAAGATTTAAGCTATATAAAACCAGACGTTAATAATGATGGAATAATTGATATAAAAGGAGGAAGGCATCCAGTTATAGAAAAAATGCTTGCATCAGGTACTTTTATAGATAATGATACATACTTAGATAAGCAAAGTGATAGGTTATCAATAATCACTGGTCCTAATATGGCAGGTAAATCTACATATATGAGACAAGTAGCATTAATTACGTTAATGGCACAAATAGGAAGCTTTGTACCAGCAAATTCTGCTACAATAGGTGTAGTAGATAAAATATTTACAAGAGTAGGAGCATCAGATGATTTAGCAATGCGGACAAAGTACATTTATGGTAGAAATGATGGAGGTTGCAGAAATATTAAGAGAAGCTACATCGAATAGCTTAGTCATTTTAGATGAAATAGGAAGAGGAACATCCACATATGATGGACTTTCTATTGCATGGGCAGTAGTAGAATACATATCAAATAAAGAAAAATGTGGGGCAAAAACTTTATTTGCAACACATTATCATGAACTTACAGAATTAGAACAACAATTAGAAGGTGTAAAAAATTATTCAATAGCAGTAAAAGAAAAAGGTGAAGATGTAATTTTTTTAAGGAAGATAGTTTCTGGAGGTACAGATGAAAGTTATGGCGTACATGTAGCAAAACTTGCAGGAGTACCACAAGATGTAGTAAAAAGGGCAAATGAAATCTTAAGAAGTTTAGAAAGAAAGAGCATATTGGGAAAAAAGAATCAAGAAAAAGAAAATAAAAGAGTACAAGCAGGACAGCTTGATATGTATAATTATAAATTAGCAGAACTTGCTCACGAAATAGATAAAATAAATTTAAATGAATTAACTCCAATAGATGCTTTAAATATATTGGTTAAAATGAAGGATAAAATTAAATAAAACTAATATTTAATCAATCAAATTATAATTTATACAACAGAATTAATTTTATTTCTATCATCAATGCTAACTAATACTAATAAAACCCATATAAGTATTCAAAAATAAATACTTATATGGGTTTTATTTTATTGAATTAATGTAAAATATTACAAAATAGTAACAAAAAAATAACAATTATGTGATAAAAAATAAAAAGCATTGACAAAGAAAATTCATATATATTAAGATAAAATTAAATAAATATGATGAAATAAACATAATTAAAAGTATAAACACAAAAAATATAAAACATACAGTTAAAAATTTATTATGTTTGTTAAAATACAAAGGAGGAATAAAAATAAATGAAAAAGAAAGAGAAACGAATGATAGGGATAATAATATTAATTGTAATAATAGTAATAGCAATATTAATGATTATTAGCAATAACAAGAAACAAAAAAATAACAATGAAGCAGCATCAGAAGAAAATGTAGTAACAGAAGAATTTGTAGATGTATTAGATGATGGAACAAAACTAAACACAAGTGATAAATTGCATGAAACAAAAGAATTTGATGGAATGCAAATAAGTAACTTTCAACTAACAGAAAATAACAATGTAACACTATTATTAGGAACAATAACAAATGTATCAGACAGTACAAAAGGAGGATACCCAGTAAATATCACAATATTAGACAAAGAAGGGAATGAAATAGTAACAGTAGGAGGCTATATACAAGAATTATCGGCAGGGGAAAGTACACAATTAAATACAAGTGCAACATTTGATTATGCAAATGCATATGATTTTACAATAACAAAAAAATAAATAAAATATGAAAGAGATAGGAGAAACAAAAGATGATTAACAAAAATCTAAAAACAAAACAAAATACAAATAATTTCTTGTTTCTAACTTCTAATAGAGGTATTACATTAATAGCTCTAATAGTAACAATAATAATAATGATAATTCTAGTAGGAGTAACAGTAAACATAGCACTAAAAGGAGGACTATTTATCACAGCAAAAGAAGCAGTAAAACAAACACAAATACAAGCATATCAAGAAGAACTAGATTTAATAAGACCAAATGTAGAAATAAAAAGATATGTACAGGGCTTAACTAGTAAAGAATACATGGATAGTTATCAAGAAGAAATAAAAAATGATAATCTATTCAAAGACAGTACAGTAACAAGAAAAGATGACAACACAATAGTAGTAGTAACGCCAGAAGGATATGTATTTGAAGTAACAGAAGAAGAGACAAAATATTTAGGAGAGCAGAATAAAAGTGATACACCACCAACCCTAACAGAAAGTGACACAAAAATATTATATGACCCAAGTGGATGGACAAATGGAGAAGTAACAGTAAGTATAGAAACAGAAAAAGAAGGATACACATTACAATATTCAACAGATGGACATGAATGGAAAGAATACACAGACCCATTTAAAGTAGAAGATAATGGAGTAGTAATATATGCAAGATTAATAAACAATCGATATCAAGTAGGAGGAGTACTAACAGGAACAGTACTAAATATAGATAGATTAAAACCAATTAGTGTTAGCATAGAAAATATAGAAACAACAACAAGTAGCATAACAGTAACAGCATCAGCAGAAGATGCAGATGCAACAGATACAAATGGAAAGAGTAATATTGCAAAATACTACTTTAGTAAAGATGATGGAGCAACATGGGAACCAAATGAAGGACAAAAAGAAACAGAATATACATTTGAAGGATTAACACAAGGAGAAAACTATAACATAAAAGTAAAGGCAGAAGATGGAGCGAAAAACCAAACAGAAATTAATGAAGCACAGATTGTAACAACAGAAAAAATACCAGGAGGAAATGACAGTATAACATTTGGTTATAGTGAAACAGAATGGACAAATCAAAACGTAAATGTAACAATTTCATCAACAGCAGGAAATGATTATACATTACAATATTCAAAAGATGGAAGCACATGGGAAGATTACACATCAGAAGTAGAAATGAGCCAAAATGGTTCAATATATGCAAAATTAGTAGACAGTAAAGGACAAGAAGGTGCAACAGCAACAGGAAATGTAAAAAATATAGATAAGGAAAGACCAACAGTAAGTGCATCATTACAATCAACATCAATCACATCATCAAGCATAACTTTGAGCACAGATGTAACAGATAATAGTTCAGGAATATCAAAAATAATATGGTACTACAAACTATCAACAGAAACAGAATATAAAAATGAAATAGACACATATGAATTAACAAATGGAACAGGAGAAACAGCAAAAGTAACAAAAACACATGAGTTCACAGGACTAACAGCAAAAAAAACTTACAACACATATGCAGAAGTATATGATGTAGCAGGAAATACAACAAGAACTCCGATATCGGAATCATTAGATATAAAACTACCTCAAGAGACAGATCCAGTAGAGAAATTGAAAGCAGGAGAATATGTAAATTATGTTGATCGAAATGGAAAAAAAATACTATGTATAGTGCTATATGATACAGCTTATAATACAGACAATGGTACAAATTATGGAATACAACTAATGACATACTATAATGTTGAAACGGTAGAATTAGGAAATGGAACAGGAGAGTCGAGGAGTAAATCTAGTGAATCCTATATGGAAGTAGCAATTAAATCATATAATGATGCAATAAAAATATTAAATGATAGGGCTCAATTATATTTAAATACAACATATGCATGTCAAGCAAGATGTGTAGGAAGTCTGCCGAATTCACCGTATACAGATACAACCGAATATTTTGTAAGTGATAAACCATGGTTTCCAACAAAATATAAAAATGTACTTAAAGATGTAGATAATAATTATTTAGAAGACTGCAATCAATTGAGAAGTTTGGGGAAGACTTGTTTTTCACCAGGGGGTAGTTCGTATTGGATGGCATCACGATATTGTCAGGATAACTATAATGGCACTACTCAGAGACTAGGGATCCGTATTGCGGATGATTCAAATTATTATGGGGGCTCTTGTATTCCTAACAGTGATGAAGAATTATTATATTTTCAAAGTGACATGGCCGAATCTTGGAGCCAGAGATATGGTCTTAGATTATGCTTTACTTTGAATCCTGGACTTAAACTAATTGGAGGATCAGGAACCTCGACCGATCCATATGAATTAGGAGTATAAATTACTTTAAACTATGTTATAAAGGCTTTGTGAATAATTTAATATAATTTCTTGCCAAAATGAAACTTTAATGATATATTAAACATAAATTAAAGAAAAGGGGAGATATTATGAAAAAAGTATTAACTTTAACTGCAATAATATTACTACTATTATTTGCACTAACAGGATGTGTAAACGTAAATTATGAAGTAACACTTAATAAAGATGGCTCAGCAGATGTTGCATATATATATGGAATCGAAAAATCTGCTTTACAACAAATGGGAACCACAGCAGAAAGTATGACTGAAGAAATGAAAAAGAATGCTGAAGAAAGCGAATATACAATAGAAGCATATTCAGATGATACAATGGAAGGATTTAAAGCTTCAAAGCATGTAGAAAATCTTTCTGATATATCATTATCAGAAGCATTTGGAAAAGAAAATGTTACAGATTCAGAAGAAAATCAATTTAAAGTAGAAAAAAAAGGTTTAAAAACAGTTTATTCACAAAATGCAAATATTGACTTAAGTTCAATGGATACTTCTACAGCATCAATGGTAACAATGAAATATACAGTTAATTTACCAACAGCAGTTGATGAAAACAATGCAGATGAAGTTTCAAATGATAATAAAACACTAACATGGAATTTAGAAGCAGGAGCAGTAAATGAAATCAATTTTGAAGCAAGCAGTTCAATTCCGGTAGTAACAATTATTGTAATAGCAATAATTGCTATAGTTGTAATAGGGGCAATTGTAATATTAGTAAAAAAATTAAAAAAGAATAAAAAAGAAAGCACAGATACTATAGTAGAT
The DNA here is from genome assembly GCA_947623865.1 of uncultured Clostridia bacterium. Classification (GTDB taxonomy): domain Bacteria; phylum Bacillota; class Clostridia; order TANB77; family CAG-508; genus CAG-452. The sequence continues at coordinate 38,193 of CANQIC010000006.1, forward strand.
GTAGAAGATATTAAAGAAAATGAAACTAAAGAAGAACCAGAAATTGAAGAAGAAAAACAAGAACAAACTGAATTAGAAGATAATGACGAAAAAGAAGATGAAGAATAAATAAATATAAAGAAAAAGCAAGGAATTTATCAAAAAATGTCCTTGCTTTTTCCACATAATCTTAACTAATTATACCATTAAATTAATTAAATATCAAATAGCAAAAACATATAAATTAATGCAAAAAATAGAGAATATAAAAGATTAATATAGGTAAATAATTAAAATATATTTTATTTAAATAATTAATATAATTGCATAAAAATATATTAATGTGGTAAGATAAATATAACATAAGAAAAGTTAATAAATTTCCCTGCATAGTGCGTAAGGACTGAATTTTTAGAACCAACAAAGAGGAGTAAGGGAGCTGATCTCGTAAATATGGCGTGCAAGCTTACACTTTTTAGTAGTAAGAAGCCCATGAGTATTTAGGTAGGCACCCACCTGTGTAAGAGCAGGTCCTTAAAAATTCTTTTAACTACGGCTAAGGCGGGGCTTTTTAATGGGATGGGGAAACTTTTTGCTCGGAGCGATTTCTCCACGTTTTTTTAAATGAAACTTTTTGCTCGGAGCAAAATCTCCATTTAATTGCATTTACTTTCTTTTTGTGTTAATATAGTGTAAATTATAATAAAAATAAAGGTATAAAAATGAATATAAAAGAAGCTTTAGAATATGGAATTAATTTATTAAAAGAAAACAATATAAATGAGCCAATAATTAAAGCCAGAATAATTTTGGCAAATATGTTAAATAAAAATAAAGAATATTTATTAATTTATGAAAATGAAGAATTGAATGATAGTTTATTAAATGTATTTAAGAATAATATTAAAAAAATATGTAAAGGAGTTCCTGTTCAGTATATAACAAATAAACAGGAATTTATGGGATTAGAATTCTATGTAGATGAAAATGTATTAATTCCCCAGCCAGATACAGAAATTTTAGTAGAAGAAGTAATTAATATATGTAGGGGCTGCAGCCTACGGTGACACACATAAAAATAAATATACTAAAAATATTAACATATTAGACCTTTGCACTGGAAGTGGAGCAATTGGGATTTCTATTGCAAAAAACATAGAAAACTCTAAAATTACATTATCAGATATAAGTAAAAAAGTATTACAAGTAGCAAAAAAAAATTATAACAATATTGTAGGAGAGGACGACTCTGTACGCCCGAAAAACAATAACAAAATAAAGGTTATACATTCAGATTTATTTAAAAATATAAATAATAAATTTGATATAATAGTTTCAAATCCACCATATATAAAATCAGATGTGATAAAAACTTTAGATAACGACGTTCAACATGAGCCAATACTTGCATTAGATGGTGGAAAAGATGGACTTAAAATATATAAAAGAATAATAGAGGAAGCTTATAAATTCTTAAATCCTGATGGATATTTAGCTTTGGAAATAGGTTATGACCAAAAAGAAGATGTTGTTAAACTAATAGAAAATACAAGAAAATATATAAACATTTATTCAAAAAAAGATTTAGCAGGCAATGATAGAATTGTAATATGTAAAAGTTGTCAAAAAAGCATTGAATAATTTGAAAAAATATGGTATCACAATTTACGAGATAATACTATATGAAAAAATAAAAGAATGAATTTTTAGAATATACTTTAAAATCAGAAAGAATAAAATAAATAGATGATGCTTTTGAAGAGTTTTCAGTTGAAGAAGACCATAAAGGTAATGCGCATTATTATATAAAAGAAGATTCAGAAAACTAATACCAATAGAATACTTATCAATGCTAATATCATCTAATTTAGATAAATTAAAATAAATAAAAAATTAGTAATATAAAAAAAGATAGTTTAGTAAAAACTGATGTAAAGGATAATGAAATTTTATTTAAAGTAGGAGAAGTAAATATTGAACAAATGATAGAATATAGAAAAAAATTTAAGGAATATAAGGAGAATTAACATGTCATTTTCTTCACAAGTAAGAGAAGAATTATTAGAATTGAAGATGTGGGATAATAATAGTAGTTTAGAACAAGATGAGCAATTAGCAAGACTATTAATTAGAGAATCATTTATAGAAAAAGGCTTTATAAATGATCCTAATAAGGAATACCACTTAGAAATTCTTTTTAAATCAAAAGAAAAGGCGAATAAGTTAAAAGAAATAATTGAAAATTTTGGGATAGATATAAAGTCAACAAAAAAAGGTATGGATTATATGTTATATCTTAAAGATGGTGAAGAGATATCTTCATTTTTAGCTTTAATGGGAGCAGGAAAAGCTGTACTTAAATTTGAAGAAATAAGAGTAATAAAAGATACTAGAAATAATGTTAATAGATTGGTAAATTGTGAAACTGCAAATTTGAGTAAAACAATTAATGCAGCAGTAAAGCAAATAAAAGATATAAAAAAATTAAAAAAGAGTAAAAAATTTGAAACATTACCAGATAATTTGAAAGAAGTAGCAAACTTAAGATTAGAAAATCCAGATTCGACATATGAGGAACTTCGGAAAAATGCTCTCAAAACCAATAGGTAAGTCAGGAGTAAGTCACAGATTAGAAAAAATATCTAAAATAGCTAATGAAACTTAATTAAATTGTAATTTATTTAATTAAGTGTTCTCTAGAAAAGGTTTATTTATTTGTTTCCAACGCGAATTCCGTTACTGAACCTGTAAGTTGCTAAAGCAACAACAGTTTCATGTAACGAAAGCTGGATCGCGTAACTGAGAAACAAATAAATATAACCTTTTCTAGAAATCAATTGATATTTTACAAACAACAATTTATAAAGCATAGAAAGGATAAATATGAAAGAATTAGGAATATATGTACACATACCTTTTTGCAAAAGAAAATGTCATTATTGCGATTTTTTATCGTTTTCAGGGGCAACTCGTTTAATAGAAAAATACGTAGAAGCATTAAAACAAGAAATAGATAAAGCAAAAGTTAATAAAGATGAATATATAGTTAAAACTATATATTTTGGAGGTGGAACTCCATCTTTTATTGATAGTAAATATATTGTAGAAATATTACAATTAATAAAAAAGAAATTTAATATTTTACAAAATGTAGAAATAACAATAGAAGCAAATCCTGGAACAGTAGATGAACAAAAATTAAAAGATTACTATAACGCAGGAATAAACAGAATAAGTTTTGGAGTCCAAACTACAAATAGTGATTTACTTAAAATTGTAGGTAGAATACATAGTTATTCTAGTTTTGTAAATGGATATAATTTAGCTAGAAGTATAGGGTTCAAGAATATAAATGTAGATTTAATGATAGGGCTACCTGTTCAGAGATTAGATGATGTAGAGAAAGATTTAGAAAGAATATTAAGTTTAAAACCAGAACACATATCAGTCTATTCTTTAATAGTAGAAGAAGGAACTAAAATAGAAGAAAAATTAAAAAAAGATGAATTGTATTTGCCATCTGAAGAAGAAGAAAGAAAGATATATTGGAAAGTAAAAAAAGAATTAGAAAATAATGGATATATTCATTATGAAATATCAAATTTTGCAAAACCCGGATATGAATCAAAGCATAATGTAGCCTGTTGGAATCAAGAAGAATATATTGGATTTGGACTGGGTGCACATTCATATTTTGACAATAAAAGATATTCTAATACAATAGATTTTGAAGAATATTTTGATTGGCCTGAAAATAGCAAAATAATACATGAAAAACAAAATAAAAATGATAAAATGAAAGAGTATATGTTACTTGGATTAAGAAAATTAGAGGGAGTAAAAATATCTGAATTCAAAAATAAATTTGTAGATAATCCAATTTATTTATATAGACAAGAATTAAATAAATTGATAAAAGAAGATTTGTTAAAAATAGATAAGGATAATATAAAATTAACTAATAAAGGAATAGACTTGGCGAATTTAGTATGGGAAGAATTTATATAAACTTAATATTTCTTTCTATACACAAATGAGAATCAATAATTTAATTGATTCTCATTTGTTTTTTTATTTTACAATACTTAAATTTTCAGGTTTCGAGTAACAATTGGAGTGGATATTAATAAATCAGAATTTATACTAGAATCGTAACCAATAATAGTTTTTATAGGACATCCTTCATAATCAGATATTTCAATTTCATGGCCATAATGCAAAAAAGAACTTCCATAACGTATTTTTTCGCCAAAAAAAGAACTACTAACAAATCTTAAAATTGGATTGCCACCATACATTCCTTCAAAAACCATATGATAACCAATACTTAGAAGACTTTCCCATTCTTGACCATTTGTAATCATTTGTGCCCATAAAAGACCTAGTTGTTTTTCGTTTGAAATACTGCCACCTAAATTTTTAGCAATTTCGTATAATTGTTCTGCACTCATTGACTGCCATTTTCCATTAGGGATTTCAGGTATAAAAACCTCAAAAGGCTGAACAGGTACAATATACGTATCTTGCCAAATCCTCCTAGCATATCTAGCCATCCATTGGTGTTGTTTGTTTTCTTTACTTCCAAAAAGAAGATCACCATTAATGGATTTAGGATATACATTAAACCATTTGCCAATAGTCAGCCTTTTTACATTATCATAAGACCTAGTGGATGTGTGGGCTTTGACTATTGTTTCCCGTCCTGTAGTTTGTAAAATAGTTTTCTTCATGAGTAAACCCTCCTGTATTATAATAATTGGAACAAAATGTTCACTAATACTAATTTTATAATATATTTATATTTTTTTCAATAGTATCATATAGATATTTTTTAGCAATCTGTATTGACAATTGCTAAAAATGGGTATAATATATTAGCAGTTATTAAAAATGACTGCTAAATGTGAGGTGAGAGTATTGCTGAATGACAGAAAAAAACAAGTTCTACAAGCTGTAATTGAAGAATATATAAGCACTGCAGAACCAGTAAGTAGTGGAACAATAGTAGAAAAATATAGCTTAGGATTTAGTAGTGCAACAATAAGAAATGATATGGCTGAATTGGAACATGGAGGATATCTAGAAAAACCACACACCTCAGCAGGTAGAATACCTTCAGTTAAAGGGTATAGATTTTATGTAGATGAACTTTTGAATGATGAAAATATAAGCTTAGAAGAAATACAGTATATAAAAACACAATTAGAGACAAAAGTAAATGAAATAGAAGATTTGACAAAAATTACAACAAATACTATTTCTGATATAACTCATTATGCTACAGTTGCAATTGGACCAAATTCAAGCAACAATTTAATAAAAGATATAAAATTCATCCTTTTAGGTGAAAGAATGTTAATGGCAGTTATACTTACTGAAAACGGTGCTATAAAAGAAACAATAATAAAGTATGACGAAGATATAAATCAAAACCAAGTAGATGGATTAAATTATACTTTTAATAATAAACTTAGAGGAAAACCTTTAGAAAAAATAGATAAGCCAATGGAAGAATATATTTTATCAACAATGAGTGATCAAGTAAATGTAATAAAGCCAATAATATTACAAATGAATAAAGCAATTGAAGAATCAGATAAAATATATTTAAAAGGAGCAAATAATGTATTTGACTTTCCAGAATTTAAAAAGGTCGATACTGCTAGAAACTTTTTAAGTATATTAGATACTAAAGAACAAATGCTTGAAGTTTTAAATTCTGGATTTGCTAAAGATATAAATGTATATATCGGAGAAGAAAATGAAAAAGAAGAACTTAAGGATTTAAGCATAGTAACTTTTAAGCATACAGTAGGAGGAAAAGATTTAGGAACTATTGGTATTATAGGCCCCAAAAGAATGGATTATTCAAAAGTAATTTCTATAATGAAATACATAAATAAAAAATTAAATGGAGAAAGTTAGGAGGACAAAGATGTCAGAAGAACAAAAAGAGAATTTAGTGGAAAAAGAAGAATTAGAAGAAAGAAAAATCGAAAATGAAGAGAAAAAAACAAATCCAACAGATGAACTATCTAAAACCAAACAAGAATTAGAAGAAACAACAGATAGATTTAAAAGGATAATGGCAGAATTTGAAAATTATAAAAAAAGAAGTAGCAAAGAGAGGGAATTGCTATACAATTCACTCCTAGCTGATATTATTTCATCTTTTTTACCTATAATAGATAATTTAGAAAAGGCAGTACAGACAAAAACAGAAGATGAAGGATATAAACAAGGTGTGGAACTTGTTTTAAAACAATTTATGGACACATTTAAATCATTAGGTGTAGAAACAATTGAAACAGTAGGAAAAACTTTTGATCCAGAATTACATGAGGCAGTAAGTAGTGTGCAGGATGATTCTTTAGGAGAAAAAGAAATAAAAGAAGAATTTAGAAAAGGATATAAGATAGGGACAAAGGTTATACGTCACTCTATGGTATCAGTTGCTAATTAGCATGAAAAGCTTCGTCTTGCGTTGTTAGACTTCACTTAAAAAATCCTCAACGTACCTTTGTACGTTTCCGGTTTTTTAGTTCGTCTGCCTAGCAATACTCGCTTTTGCTGCTAATTAAATAAATATTGTTATTAATTTTAAAATATATAAATAAATTTTTCAAAGGAGGATGACATTTATGTCAAAAATTATTGGTATCGATTTAGGTACAACAAATTCATGTGTTGCAGTTATGGAAGGTGGAGAACCAGTTGTAATTCCAAACCCAGAAGGAAACAGAACAACTCCATCAGTAGTTGCATTTTCAAAAAATGGTGAAAGATTAGTAGGACAAATTGCAAAACGTCAAGCAGTTACTAATCCAGATCATACAGTTATCTCAATAAAAAGAGATATGGGAACAAATAAAAAGGTAAAAATAGAAGGAGATGAATTTACACCACAAGAAATTTCAGCAATGATTCTTCAAAAATTAAAATCAGATGCAGAAAATTATTTAGGACAAAAAGTAACAGAAGCTGTTATAACAGTTCCAGCATATTTTAGTGATAGCCAAAGACAAGCAACAAAAGATGCTGGTAAAATAGCAGGATTAAATGTTCTAAGAATTATAAATGAACCAACAGCAGCAGCACTTGCTTATGGTATGGATAAAGAAGAAAATGATCAAAAAATTATGGTATATGATTTAGGTGGAGGAACATTCGATGTATCTATACTAGATATTGGTGATGGAGTATTTGAAGTTTTAGCAACAAGTGGTAACAATAGACTTGGTGGAGATGACTTTGATGAAAGAATTATGAAATATCTAGTAGAAGAATTCAAAAAAGAACAAGGAATAGATTTATCTACAGATAAAATGGCTATGCAAAGATTAAAAGAAGCTGCTGAAAAAGCAAAAATAGAATTATCTGGTGTTGGTCAAACAAATATAAATTTACCATTCATAACAGCTGATAGTTCGGGACCAAAACATTTAGATGTAACTTTAACAAGAGCTAAATTTGAAGAATTAATTAGTGATTTAATAGATGCTACAACAGGACCTGTAAACCAAGCTTTAAAAGATGCAGGACTTTCTGCAGATAAGATAGACCAAGTATTGTTAGTTGGTGGATCTACAAGAGTTCCAGCAGTTCAGGAGGCTGTTAAAAAAATAACAAATAAAGAACCAAATAAAGGAATAAATCCTGATGAATGTGTTGCAATTGGTGCAGCAATTCAAGGTGGAGTTCTTTCTGGAGATGTTAAAGATTTAGTATTATTAGATGTAACACCTTTGTCTCTAGGTATTGAAACATATGGTGGTGTATTTACTAAATTAATAGAAAGAAATACAACAATACCAACAAAAAAATCACAAGTATTTTCAACGGCTGCAGATGGTCAAACAAGTGTTGAAGTTCATGTTTTACAAGGTGAACGTGAAATGGCAGCATACAATAAAACACTTGGAAGATTCCAATTAACAGGAATACCAGCAGCACCAAGAGGAATACCACAAATAGAAGTTACATTTGATATTGATGCAAATGGTATAGTTCATGTATCTGCAAAAGATATGGCAACAGGAAATGAACAAAATGTTTCTATAACAGCAAGTACAAATCTTTCAGAAGATGATATACAAAAAGCTGTAAAAGATGCAGAAGCACATGCAAGTGAAGATAAAAAGAAAAAAGAAGAAGTTGAAGTTAAAAATAATGCTGAAAGTTTAGTATATAGTAGCCAAAAAACATTAGATGATTTAGGAGACAAAGTAAGTAGTGAAGAAAAGGCTAAAGTTGAAGCAGAAATTGAAAATGTAAAAAAAGCTTTAGAAACAAATAATGTTGATACAATTAAAGAAGCTACAGAAAAATTAACAACAGTATTCTATCAAATATCTGAACAATTATATAAACAAACTGCAGCAAATAATAATACAGCAGATGGAACAAATACAGAAGGACAAAATGCAGATGCAGGAACAAATAACAACAATGGTAACGTTTATGATGCTGATTATAAGGTAGAAGATGACGGAGACAACAAATAAAATGAATGAAAGTTTTTGATTCATTTTAAATTAATGCTAAAGACAATGTAGGGGCGGAATCTATTTCCGCCCGAACAATAGTGGGCAGATATTGAATCTGCCCATACAGTATGAATATACGAAGATTTTTTAATTATATGTGTAATATTTGCATATTATAGATATAATTAAAAAATTGAAGGAGAGAAATAAATGGCTAATAAAAGAGACTATTATGAAGTATTAGGTGTAAGTAAAACAGCAACAGATGAAGAACTAAAAAGAGCATACAGAAAACTTGCAAAAAAATATCATCCAGATGCTAATCCAGATAATAAAAAAGAAGCAGAAGAAAAATTTAAAGAAGTTTCAGAGGCTTACGAAAATTTATCAGACCCTCAAAAAAGGAGAATGTATGACCAATTTGGACACGATGGTCCACAAGGGTTTGGAGGAAATCCAGGAGGAGGATATTATTCATATTCAACATCTGGATTTGATGGTTTTTCAGATTTTGGTGATTTAGGAGATATATTCTCTTCATTCTTTGGAGGAGGATTTAGCGGAAGAGGGTCTAGACAAAAAAATGGACCTAAAAAAGGAAGAGACCTAAAATATAGCATGAATATTACTTTTGAAGAATCATATTCAGGAGTAGAAAAAGAAATATCAATAAATAGAGAAGAAGAATGTTCTACTTGTCATGGAACCAAAGCAAAACCAGGAACAACAGTAGAAACTTGCAAAGCATGTAATGGAACAGGAACAATAAAACAGACTGTATCTACAATACTTGGGCAAATGCAAACAACAAAAACTTGTCCTAATTGTAATGGAGAAGGCAAAGTGATAAAAGAAAAATGTCCAAATTGTAGACGGCAGAGGGAAAATAAGAAAACCAGTAAAAATAAAAGTAAAAATACCTGCCGGTATATCAGATAATCAAACTGTAGTATTAAGAGGGGAAGGAGAACCAGGAGAAAAAGGTGGAGCAAAAGGAGATTTATATATTGTAGTAGGTATAAAAAGACATAGTATTTTTTCAAGAAATGGTGATAATGTAGTTTGTGAAATTCCAATTACATTTACACAAGCAACACTTGGAGCAGACTTAAAAATACCAATGGTAGATGGAAAACAAGAGAATTATAAGATTCCAGAAGGAACACAAACAGGAAGTAAATTTACAATAAAAAATAAAGGATTCAAATCAGTAAATGGAAATTGGAATGGAGACTTTATTTTTACAGTTGTAGTACAAACACCAAAAAAATTAACTGCAGAACAAAGAGATTTACTTAGTAAACTTGCTAGAACAATGAATGAACAACCACCAGTAAAGAAAAGAGGAATATTTGGGTAAATTAGCAAAATAGGCAAAAAAGGGGACAGACCCCTTTTTTGCTAATTTTTAAGAAGGAGAAAGATATGCCAAAATTTTTTGTAAAAAGTAATCAAATAAATGATAATAAAGTTATAATATTAGGAAAAGATGTAAATCACATAAAAAATGTTTTAAGGCTAAATGTAGATGATGATATACAAGTGTGTAATTTAGATACAGGTGTAAATTACACATGTGGAATATCGAAGTTAAATAATCAAGTAATAGAATGTAATATATTTAATGAAATAGATTCTGAGACTGAGTCAAATATACATATAAATGTTTTTCAAGGGATTCCTAAATCAGATAAAATGGAATTAATAATACAAAAATGTGTAGAACTAGGAGTGTGCGAAATAACTCCTGCAGAAATGAAAAGATGTGTTGTAAAAATTGATGAAAAAGTAAAACAAAAAAAGATTGATAGATGGAAAAAGATATCAGAAGTAGCTGCCAAACAATGTGGTAGAGATATAATTCCTAAAATCAATGATGTAATAAATATTAAAAATATTTGTAATTTAATTTGTAAATATGATATAGTATTACTAGCATATGAAAATGAACAAGTAAATACATTAAAAAATGAACTATTAAGATTAAAAAACACAAAAAGTAAAGATTTAAAGATTGCTATTATTATAGGACCAGAAGGTGGATTAGATAAAGAAGAAGTGGATTATTTAAAAGGAAATGGTGCGAAAATTATAACATTAGGAAAAAGAATTTTAAGAACAGAAACAGTAGCATTTGTTTTAACAAGCATAATAATGTATGAATTAGGGGACTTAGGAGGAATTGTTTAATGAAGAAGAGTGCAATTGCAAAAATAGAAAAAGAGATAGATGAAAAAACCAAATTGCCATATGAAATTAAAGATAAAATAAAAAAAGAAGTATTTACTAATATAGTTGTATCTGTAGTAATAATAACTTATTTTATTTTTATAGTTTTAGGAAGCAAACGGAGCTATAAAAAATGTTAGAACAATAGATTTAAATATTTTTAGTCTTTTATTTTTGGGAATTGCTATAGTTTTATTTGAAATTGCATATAGAAAAGATAGTGGAAACTTAGCAATGTATGGTATAGAATCTTTAATAGTAGCTATATTTACATTGTTTTTACCATATATAATATTTGAACTAAATGAGACTTATAAAAAATATTATTTGATGGCAAGTATATATATTGCAGCTTATTATATTTTAAAATCAATATATGTATCTACAAAAATAAGGGCTAAATACATGAATAGCATTAGTGATGTAAAAGAAATAGTAAAAATGGAAAAAACAAAAAGAATTATTAAAGAAGAGCTAGAAGAAGTTGAAGAAGAGGCTAAATCTGAATACAAAAGCAAAAATAAGAAAAAGGTAAAAGTTCAAGAGAAAGAAGTAGTTAAAGAAGAAATAAAAATAGATACTTCTAAAAAGAGAGGAAGACCTAAAAAGGAGAACTCAGATAAAGCTGTTAAAGAAAGTAAAAAAGAAAATGCTACACCTAAAAAAAGAGGAAGACCTAAAAAAACGGAAACAAAAGGTGATAAAAACAAAACCAAAGTAACAGAAATGCCTAAAAAAAGAGGAAGACCAAGAAAGGTGGTATAAATAATGATTAAAAGTATGACAGGATTCGGAAGAGCTATATATGAAAATGAAGGAAGAGAATATTTAATAGAAATAAAGTCAGTTAATAATCGCTTTAGTGATGTTAATATAAAAATGCCAAGAACTTTAAATTATCTAGAAGAAAAATTAAAAAAAGAAATACTAAATTCAGTATCTAGAGGAAAAGTTGATTTATATATAACATTTAATAACAATAGTGATAGAGGAAAAACTATAAAACTGAATACTGAAATTGCAAAAAAATATATAAATGAATTAAAAAAATTATCAAAAGAAACTGAAATAATTGATAATATTAATATAATGGATATTTCTAAGTTTCCAGATATACTAAACATAAGAATAGAAGAAGATTCAGAAGAAATAATAGAAAAAGAATTAATGATTGCATTAAATGAAGCAATAAAAAGCTTTATAGATATGAGAGAAAAAGAAGGAAATAAAATAAAAATAGATTTAGAAAATAGAATAAAATTGATTTCAGATAAAATTGAACAAATTTCTAATATTTCTACTGGACTTGTAGAAGAATATATAGTAAAATTAGAAACGAGAATAAAACAACTATTAAAAACTGATGTTGTAGATCAAACGAGACTTGCACAAGAGGTTGTTATTTATTCTGATAAATGTTCTGTTGAAGAAGAAATAACAAGACTTAAAAGTCATATAACCCAATTTTTAAATTTAGTAAATGAAAATATAGCAGTTGGTAAAAAGTTAGACTTTTTAGTACAAGAAATGAATAGAGAAACAAATACAATAGGTTCAAAAGCAAACAATTTGGAAATAACAAATTTGGTTGTAGATATAAAAACAGAACTAGAAAATATAAGGGAACAAGTACAGAATATAGAATAAAAGGAGGAAATTATGCAGTTAATAAATATAGGATTTGGAAATATTGTTTCTGCAAATAGGGTTATAACTATTGTAAGTCCTGAATCTGCACCAATAAAAAGATTGGTGCAAGAGGCGAAAGATTCTAAGATGGCAGTTGATGCAACTTGTGGAAGAAGAACAAGAGCAGTTATAGTAATGGATTCAGGGCATGTAATATTATCAGCTGTGCAACCAGAAACAGTGGCATCAAGATTAGATAAAGATATTAGCAAAGAAGAGATAGAAGAATAAGATAATTAGACGTTAGTGAAATCAAAGATTTCGACGCTCGAATGCCACAAATGCGTTGTATATGAAGAAATTCTATATATAGTAGAGATAAAAGCAGATTTTTTCTATACAATAATAAAATAAAAAGGAGTATGATAAATATGATTATAAAACCTACTGTTACAGATTTATTAGAAATATTTAATAACAGATTTGAATTAGTAATTGTTACTTCAAAAAGAGCAAGACAAATAGCTGCAGGGAGTACTGTACTCACAAATGTAGATGAAGAATCACCTGTTACACTTGCTGCAAATGAAATTGCAGAAGGAAAGGTGGTAAAATGCTAGTACTATTATCTGGAGTATCAGGAGCAGGAAAAGACACAATAAAAAAAGAATTACTAAAAAGAATGGATAATGTAACAACAATGCCTTCATATACTGATAGATTACCTAGACCTGGAGAGACAGATGGAGGCGTATATAATTTTGTAACTACTGAAGAATTTGAACAAAAAATTAAAGACGGAGAATTTTACGAGTATTCTGTTCATCACGAACATTATTATGGGACTTCAAAAAAGATACTAAATGAGAAAATAGAAAATGGAAAGATTATTGTAAAAGATATAGAAGTTAACGGAACCGAAAATCTACTTAAATTATTAAAAGATGATATTAAAATAGTAACAATATTTTTAAGAGTTCCAAAAGATGAACTAAGAAGAAGATTAGAAAATAGAATAGAAAAAGCAAGCATTAAAGAAATAGAACTAAGACTTAATAGATTTGATTATGAAGAATCTAAAATAGGAATATATGATTATGTTATAAAAAATGATGATTTAGAGAAGACTGTACAAATAATAATGACTATTATAGAGAATGAATATAATCTAAAATAAATTCCAAAAAATGTAAATAATTATTGACAATTGTAAATATAGGTGATAGACTAAGCATACAACTCTAGTCTATCTTTTTGACAAAAAATACAGAAAGGAGGTAATTTATGTCTAAAGAATTTGAACAGAAAGTTTTAGAATTCATTGATATTTCACAAAATAATTTTAAAAAACTAGATAATAAAATAGATACATTAGAATCTAAAATGAATAATAAAATAGATACATTAGAATCTAAAATGAATAATAAAATAGATGCATTAGAATCTAAAATGAATAACAAAATAAATGCATTAGAATCTAAAATGAATAACAAAATAGATGCATTAGAATCTAGAATGAATGACAGAATAGATACATTAGAAATTACAACGAATGATGCAATAGCTAATATAAATACTACAATAGAAACATTGACTAGTTCTGTTATATTAATAGAGCACAAAGTTATGACAGAATTTCCAGCATTACTTGAAGCTTTTGACCTTCACTTACAAAGGCACAAAGACTATGATGAAAAAAATTCATATTTGAGTTCAAAAGTAGAAGAAAATTCAATAAGAATATCAGTTTTAGAAGACCAAATGAAATTCATAAAAAATAATTAATAAATAATTAGTTAAAATCTTATAGTTCAAAATAAATAAAGGGGTTTAAATATATGATTGAAAATTACAATGATATATCTAAGCCCCTTTATTAAAATAAAATTAACCACTTCTTGTTAATAATCAACATTTTTGATATACTTATTGTGAAAGGTGGAAAAATGATAGCAGAAGTAATAATAAACACAATAGCAAAAGAACTAAATAAAACTTATGACTATATAATTCCAGACGCTATTTCAAATGACATAAAAATAGGGTCTAGAGTTTTTGTGCCTTTTGGTAAAACAAAGCAAGAAGAAGGATTTGTTATTGGATTAAAACAAACTTCAAAATTTGCTAACAAAGAGATTACAAAATTAGAAGATAATATATTAACTGAAAAAAATATAAATCTTGCGAAAATTATGGCTAGAAGATATTTTTGCAATATATCAGATTGCATAAGATTGATGCTTCCACCAGGAAATACTACTAAAAATATTAATAATAGAGTAAAAGATAAGAAAGCAAATTTTATATACTTAAAAAAAGATATAGAAGAAATAGAATTCGATATAGAAAAAGGAATAATTAAATCAGAAAAACAAAAAAGAATACTTACATTTTTATTTGAAAATGAAGGAATACATATTTTAGATTTAGAATTATTAACAGATACATCAAGGAGTATAATTAAAACTTTAGAAAAAAATGGATATATAGAAATAATAGAAAAAAAAGTAAATAGAAATCCTTTTGCTCATAAAGATATAAAGAAAGATAAAGCACTTAAATTAACTAATGAACAGCAAATTGCATATGAAAATATAAGTAGAAGTGATTATAAAGAATTTTTAATATACGGTGTAACGGGTTCACGGTAAAACAGAAATATATTTGCAATTAATAGAAAATGTAATAAAACAAAATAAAACAGCAATTGTATTAGTTCCAGAAATATCACTTACTCCACAAATGGTAGATAGATTTTTAGCAAGGTTTGGAGATTGTATTGCAATACTTCATAGTAAACTTTCGGTTGGAGAAAGATATGATGAGTGGCAAAAAATAAAAGGAAACAAAGCAAAAATTGTAATAGGAGCAAGATCTGCAATATTTGCTCCAGTGGAAAATTTAGGTATAATAATAATTGATGAAGAACATGATTCGTCATATAAATCAGAAATGTCACCTAGATTTAATGCAAAAGAAATTGCAAGTTATATTGCAAAACAAAATAATATTCCATTAGTACTTCGGAAGTGCTACGCCTTGTATAAATACATTTGCTAAAGCTAAAGCAGGTAAATTAGAATTAATAACACTTACAAAAAGAGCAAATAAGTCTTCTTTACCACATGTTGATATAGTTGATTTAAGAAAAGAACTTGCAAATGGAAATAGATCAATTATAAGTAACAAATTATATGATGAAATAGAAAAAAATTTAAAAAACAAAGAACAAACAATATTGTTTTTAAATAGAAGAGGATTTTCAACATTTGTAATGTGTAGAGACTGTGGTTATACAGTTAAATGTAGAAGGTGTAATATAAGTTTAACATACCACGAATATTCAAATACACTAAAATGTCACTATTGTGGATATGAAACTAAAAACTTACAAATTTGTCCTAGTTGCAGAAGTAAAAATATAAAATATTTTGGAACAGGAACAGAAAAATTACAAAGTGAAATACAAAAATTGTTTCCAAATGCAACTACAATAAGAATGGATATAGATACAGTAAGTAAAAAAAATTCTCATGAAGAAATACTAAATAAATTTAAAAATGAGAATATTGACATATTAATAGGAACACAGATGGTAGTAAAGGGACATCATTTTCCAAATGTTACTTTAGTTGGAGTAATTGCTGCAGATAATAGTTTAAACATTGAAGATTATAGAGCGAATGAAAGAACATTTGGTATACTTACGCAAGTAGCAGGAAGGTCAGGAAGAGAAAAAAAAGGAAGGGTAATTGTGCAAACATATAACCCAGAGAACTTTGTAATAGAATGTGCAAAAAAACAAGACTATGATGTTTTTTATAATACAGAAATAGAACTTAGAAGGCAATTGAAATATCCACCATTTTGCGATATAATAATGTTTGGAATAAGTTCTAGCAATAAAGAAGAAGTAGAACTAGCATCAAAGAAATTACATAATATATTAGAAAAAAACTGCAAAAACTATAACGTAAGATTAGACATATACAGACCAGTTATATCTCCAATAAGTAAAATAAAAAATAAATATAGATGGAGAATAATCGCAAAATGTAATTTAAATAATTCAGTTGTAAATTTAGTAAATACTACATTAGAAGAATATTATAAACTAAAGTTTAAAAATACAAGAGTAGTAGCAGATGTTAATCCAAACAACATGAATTAAACAAAAGGATTGTCCTGAATTTTTATCCAAAATAGAAATTCTAGGGACTATCCTCCTCAATAAAATGTTTTATAATGAAAAATTAAAAATGAAGAGTAATATTACAAAATATTGCTATGTAAATTTTGAATAGGAGGATAAATAAATATGGCAATTAGAATAATAAGAGAAGAAGGAGACGAAATATTAAAAAAGAAATCAAGAGAAGTAGAAAAAATTGATGAAAAAGTACGAGAACTAGCACAAGACATGTTAGAAACAATGCACAAATTAAATGGTGTAGGTCTTGCTGCAGTACAAGTAGGTATTTTAAAAAGGATAGTAGTTATAGATATATATGAAGAAGGAGTAGAGCCATATATATTAATTAATCCAGAAATAATAGAAACAAAAGGAGAACAAACTGTTGAAGAAGGATGCCTTAGTTTTCCAAATAAATTTGCAAAAATAGTAAGACCAAAAGAAATTGTAGTAAGAGCATTAAATGAAAAGGGTGAACAAATAGAGATTAAAGCAAAAGACTTACTTGCACAAGCAGTATGCCATGAAGTAGACCATCTAAATGGAGAAGTTTTTATTGATAAAATAATACCAGGTACTCTGGAAATAGTTACACCAGATGATGCAAATAAAAAGTAAAAAAGATAAATAATAAACAAACAATAATTTAATTTATAGAAAATAGGAGGAAACAATTTGAGAATAGTATTCATGGGAACACCAGACTTTGCAAGAGATTCTTTAAAGGCAATATATGAAAAAGATCACGAAATTTTATCAGTTATAACAGTTCCAGATAAACCAAAAGGAAGAGGAATGAAACTTGTATATAGTGAGGTTAAAGAATATGCTCTTTCAAAGGAATTGGAGGTTCTCCAACCAGATAAATTAAGAGAAAACCCTGAAATTATAAAAAAAATAAAAGAAATGAATCCTGATATTATATGTGTTGTAGCATATGGAAGAATACTTCCGAAAGAAATACTAGAAATTCCAAAATATGGTTGTATAAATGTTCATCCATCATTACTTCCTAAATATAGAGGTCCTGCACCAATACAATGGGCAATTCTTAATGGAGATAAAAATACTGGTGTAACAACGATGTATTTAAATGAAGAAATGGATGCGGGAGATATAATTTTAAAACAAGAAGTTGCAATAGATGAAAATGAAACTTCAGGGGAACTATGGGATAGACTGTCTAAGATAGGAGCAAAGCTTTTAACAGAAACTTTGAAACAAATAAAAAATGGAACAGCACCACGAGAAAAACAAGGAGATAAATTTAGTATTGCACCAATGCTTAATAAAGAAATGGCAAAAATAGATTGGGAAAATAAAACGGCAAAAGAAATTAAAAACTTAGTAAGAGGATTAAATCCGATAATGGGTGCATACAGCAAGCTTAATGGTAAAAAGATAAAGTTTTGGAAAGTAGACACAATAAATAAAAATGAATTTATAGAAAAATATCAAGAGTTTAAAGGATATGAATATAGATTTTCTGAGATTGAGCCAGGGACAATTTTATATATTGACAAAAAAGAGGGTATATATGTAATGACAAAAAAAGAAATATTAATTGTATTAGAAATGCAAGGAGAAAATGCTAAAAGAATGATAGCTCCTGAATTTTTAAGAGGAAATAAAATAGAAGTAGTAGATAAATTTGAATAAAAATAGAGGACTGTCCTGAATTTTGAAAGAAAATTCTAGAGACTGTTCCTTATTTATTTTGTAAATTAGAAAGCATAAGTCCAATTATAAAAGATATAATAAGTAATAGTATTGAAATAAATCCATGCATATCAAATGTAAATCCTGGATATATAACAAATATAGAACCAAGAATAAAGCCAATAATTCCAAAATAGGTATATGATTTTACAAATTTAAATAAAAAGTTAATTAAAAATAAAAATAGAGTTCCACCAATAAAAAGACCAATTCCAATTGGAATAAGAATAGATAAATTTAAAGTAGAAATAGCAGATAAATATATTTCATACAAGCCAAGCATCATAAGTATTACAGTCTTACTAACACCAGGAATAACAATTCCTGCAGATATCAAAACACCTGCAAGTATTAAATAAGAATTAGAATTTATATATGATGTTATATTTAAAGTATTTTCTAATGTAACAAGATATATACTAAAAGAAAGAGTCATAAATAAGCAAAGTATATGAGTTAATCTTATTTTTTTTACATTAGCTTGTTTTATTACTAGTTTTAAACTACCTAAAATAAGTCCAATAAACGTAAAAGAAGTCTCCATATAAAATCTATAGAAGACTATTTTTAATAAATTACCAAAAATAAAAATGCCAATAAAAGTTCCAATTGCAATTGGCAAAATCAATCTTAGATTATTTTTTGTATCTTTAAAAAAATGTAAAATACTATCTATAATTTTTTCATACAAACCAAAACAGCATAAAAAAACTCCGACTACTTATTCCAGGAAGTATAGCACCTGCACCAATTAAAATACCTGCAAAAAGATTAGACATAAAACCTCCAACATAAAAATTAGTAAATTGTAATTTTTTTGTGAGAGGAAAATCCTAGGGACTGTCCCTAAAAATCACCAATTTTGGGGATTTTTGGGACTGTCCTGAATTTTCCGAACATGAAACAAACAACAATTTAAATTATAATTAATTTTATGCTTTTATAAAAAAATTTATTATATTATTTTAATTTAAGGCAAACCTAAATATGAGGTGATTAGTTTTATGTTTATACCAAAAGCAATATATTATGAGCCCAAATCTAGAGAATACGAATTAGGTAAAAAACTGTTAGAAACTTACGAAAAACAAGGAGTTGCTTTAATACCAATAGAAAATCATAATAATATTGAAGAAATGAGAAAAAAACAAAATTCAGAATTTGCAAATATGAAGCAAAATATAATAATAGGAATTAGAAAAACACATAAATTTGTTCCAAATCACAAAGTGTCAGATTTTCTAGTACCTTATACGTCATCAGGATGCATAGCAATGTGTATGTATTGTTATCTTGTTTGTAATTATAATAAATGTTCATATTTAAGACTATTTGTAAATAGAGAAGAAATGCTAGATAAAATAATAAAAGTTTCGAATCAAAGTGAAAAAAATTTAACGTTTGAAATAGGTAGTAATAGTGATTTAATATTAGAAAATACAATTACAAGCAATTTAGAATGGACTATAGAGAATTTTAGTAAATCTGAAAAAGGGTATCTAACTTTTCCAACTAAATTTGATATGGTTGATTCCTTATTAAATCTAAATCATAATGGAAAAATAATAATAAGAATGAGTATGAATCCAGAAGAGATAATAAATAGGGTAGAATTTGGTACCTCAAGACTTAATAATAGAATTAAAGCTATAAATAAGCTTAAAGAAGCAGGATACAAGGTAGGAATACTAATTGCACCAATTGTATTAGTTGATAACTGGAAAGTATTATATGAAGAACTTATAAAAAAATTATCAGAAGAGTTAAGCGAAAAAGTAAAAAAAGAAGCAATATTTGAATTAATATTTATGACCTATAGCTATGTTCATAAAATGATAAATAGAGAAGCTTTTCCAAACGCCATAGACTTATTTAATCCAGAAATTATGACAGGAAGAGGCAGAGGAAAATATATGTATAAAAAGGAAATAAGAGAAGAGGGAGAAGAATTTTTAAGAAAAACAATGAAAAAATATTTTCCAGATAGCAAAATTTTGTATATCGTTTGATAAATTGTTGTTTGTTTCATGTTCGGAAAATTCAGGACAGTCCCAAAAATCCCCAAAATTGGTGATTTTTAGGGACAGTCCCTAGGATTTTCCTCTCACAAACAACAATTTATTAATTTAACAAATAAATTGCTAAATTTAAAAATGATGCAAATACTATCCATATCAAATATGGAATTTGTAATAATCCAGCTACTTTATTTTTGGCATAAAATTCTTTTATCATTAATACAACTAAAACAATTAATAGCAAAATCCAAATAAAAGAAAATAATCTCCATTTAAAAACAAAAAAGAAAATTGGCCAAAGCAAATTTACAAATAATTGCCAATAATAAATTGCATTTATTTTATCATTTGTTAAAGAATTACTTTTAAGTATTCCATAAGATACACCCATTAAAACATAAAGAACAGTCCATACTATAGGGAAAAGTATACTAGGTGGAGCAAAGCTTGGTTTTACAAGAGAAGTATAATCCATATAACCAGATATTATAAATCCAACAATTCCACCCAGTATTACTGGTACAAGTATAGATTTAATATATACAGATAAATTTTTCATAAAAACCTCCTTATTTATAATATAAATATATTTTGTAGAATAAAAAATATACAAAAAAATATTTACTAGGTCCATGCACTTTTGATTTCTTTAATCATATAATTTGTTATGAGGAAAACGGAGGTGCATTTATGCCACTAATATATTTGTCTGGATTTTTAGCTTTTTTAAAAACGGCTATTTTTGTTTTTGGATACATATCAAATAATAGTCTATTTCCAGAACCATTATCAGCAGAAGAAGAAAATGAATACTTGGAAAAGTATATGAATGGGGATGAAGATGCAAGAAATATATTAATTGAAAGGAATTTGAGATTAGTAGCACATATTTGTAAAAAATACAATATACCTAATGTAGATAATGATGATTTAATATCAATAGGTACAATAGGTTTAATAAAAGGAATTAATACATTTAATACAAATAAAGGAGTACGTCTTGCTACATATGCCTCCAGATGCATAGAAAATGAAATTCTTATGCATTTAAGAAGTATAAAAAAATTAGGGGCAGAAGTATATTTAAATGAACCAATAGGAAAAGATAAAGATGATAATGAAATTGCATTAATTGATATATTAGAAAATGATGAAAAAAATATAGAAGACGAAATAGATTTGAAAATAAAAACTAAAAAACTATATGATAGAATGAAAGATATATTAAAAGGAAGAGAAAAAACTATTATAGAATTAAGATTTGGACTTCGGAGGAACTAAACCTAAGACACAAAATCAAATTGCAGAAATGATGGGAATTTCGAGAAGTTATGTATCGAGAATAGAGAAAAAAGCAATAGGTAAATTAAATAGTAAATTAGCACGTGAACTGTAGAAACAATATAAATTAATTATTAATAATTGACATTTTGTATATATAATATATATAATAATTATTATAAAAAAAGAGGGAATATTGGGGAGAAATTAAAATATGAAAATACCAATAATTATGGATTGTGATCCAGGTTGGGATGATACTATAGCAATAATAATGGCCTTATCTAATGATATATTAGATGTTAAGGCTATAACATGTGTTGCAGGAAATGTATCAGTTGAAAAAACAACAGAAAATGCTAAAAAAGTATTGAATTTCATGAAAAGTAATGTAATACTTGCATCAGGAGCAAAACAACCATTAGTATATAGTCTTAGAAGTCTTGAGAATATACATGGAGAAGATGGACTTTATGGATTACTAGAAAATGCTGAATACGAAGTAGATAAAAGAAAAGCAGATGAATTAATAAAAGATTTATTATTAGAAAGTAAAGAAAAGATTACTATAGTAGTTACAGGAGCACTTACTAATATAGCACTTCTAATTAAAAATTATCCAGAATGTATAGATAAAATAAAAAAAATTTGCATGACGGGTGGTGGAATTACAACCGGAAATATAACTAAATATGCAGAATTTAATATATATACTGATCCACATGCTGCAAATATTGTATTTAGCAGTGGAATACCAATAGTAATGTGTGGATTAGAAGCTTCATATAAAGCAATATGTAAAAAAGAGGATGTTGTTGAAATTACTAAGATAGAAAACAAAAAATCTAAATTGGTATCAAAAATATTAGAAGAATCAGGAAAGGTTAATAGAGATTATATAAAAGAAATCGTTAGAAAAGGAGATTCACCATTATACGATCCAGTACCAATAGCTTATTTAATCAGACCAGATATATTTAAAACAAAAAAATATAATATAAAAATAGAAATAGAAGGAGAAAAACGAGGACAAACAAAAGTTATAAATAATGATAACTATAATGCAGAAGTTGTAATAGATGTAGATAGAAAAGAAATAATAAATCTTCTTATAAATTGTTTAAAATTCAAAAATAAAAATGATGGAGAATAGTTGTAAAACTTTTCTCCATCATTTTAAAATAAATAATAAAAAAACTATTTCTAAATTTTAATTATTATGATAGGATATAAATAAACAAAAGAGAAATTAAAAACTAACAGACATTAGGAACAATCGTAAAATAAAGAATTACTAACTGTGTTCCTACATATTAAATATAGAGGAGAGTGATACAAATGCCAAATATTAAACTAGATTTAAGTTATAGTGGAATAAAAGAAGGAGAAATTTTTGAATATGAAGAAAAAGTTCAAGAAATATATAAAAACCTAAACGAAAAAGCAAAAGATAAGAATGAATTTGTTGGATGGTTAAAACTACCAAGTAGTTATAATAGAAAAGAATTTGAAAGAATTAAAAAAGTAGCAAAAAGGATAAGAAAAAATTCAGAAGTTTTTATAGTAATTGGTATTGGGGGATCATATTTAGGAGCAAGAGCAGTGATTGAAAGTTTAACTAGCAACTTAGCAAATATGTTTCCTAAAGATGTAAGAAAATCACCTCAAATATTTTTCGTAGGAAATAGTATCAGTCCAAATTATATAAATGAATTAATAGATTGTATTGGAGATAAAGACATATCAATAAATGTTATATCAAAATCAGGAACAACAACAGAACCAGCAATTGCCTTTAGAATATTTAGAGAATATTTAGAAAGTAAATATGGAGCAGATGAAGTAAACAAGAGAATATATATAACTACAGATAAGAAAAAAGGTGCATTAAAACAGCTTGCAGATGAGGAAGGATATGAAACATTTATAATACCAGATAATGTAGGAGGAAGATTTTCAGTTTTAACACCGGTAGGACTTCTTCCAATAGCAGTAGCAGGAATAGATATTGATAAACTTATGGAAGGTGCAAAAAATGCGCAATTCAACTATTCCGATAGTAGTATAAAATACAATCAATGTTACAAATATGCAGTGGCTAGAAATATATTATATAAAAAAGATAAAACAATAGAAATACTTGCAAATTATGAACCCAAATTACATTATTTAACAGAATGGTGGAAACAGCTATATGGAGAAAGTGAGGGAAAAGAGCAAAAAGGAATCTTTCCAGCAGGAGTAGACTTAAGTACAGACCTTCATTCAATGGGACAATACATTCAAGATGGAAGAAGAAATCTTTTTGAAACAGTAATAAATATAGAAAAATCAAAAACAGATATAAAAATTAAAAGAGATGAAGATAATATTGATGGACTTAATTTTATAGCAAATAAGACAATGGACTATGTAAATAAAAAAGCAATGCAAGGAACAGTTGAAGCACATGTAGAAGGTGGAGTTCCAAATATAATAGTAAATATAAAAGAATTAAATGAAGAGACCATGGGAGAATTAATATATTTCTTTGAACTTGCATGTGCTATATCTGGAAATATATTAGGAGTAAATCCGTTTGACCAACCGGGAGTAGAAGCATATAAAACAAATATGTTTAAATTGTTAGGAAAGCCAGAATTCAATAAATGAGATAAACAATAAATAGGTAAAAAACAGAAATTTTATAGAAATGTATTGAAAAATTTACATAAAAGTGATACACTAAATACACCTAGCAACAGCTAGAGAATTTTATAAAAGGAGAGAAAAGACTTATGAAAAACATGAATCGGACAAATTATCGCGAACAAGGAATAAAAGCTATAAATAGCTATTATTGTGGGGATAATGAAGCCAAAAGTTTGGAAAGTCAGATTGATCAAGCTTGGAGAGAAAAGGAACAAGAGGAGAAGGACAGAATTCAAGAAGAAACTTACTATGCTTTGCAAGAATATGATGCGTTAATTCATAGTCATAAGGATGAAGAGACTTCTATTGAGGAAAACACTGCTATTGAAATTGAAGAATACTTCAATAGTTTAGATGGTGTTGAAGAAGTAGAACCTCAATACAAAAAAGATAAAAAAAGATTATCTCGAAGAAAAGCAACTATACGTGCTAATAAACGGTTGCTTATAACATCTGAAAACGCTATGAAAAATTTGAGAAAAAGAGAACAAGATGATTTAAAAAATCATATAGAGACAATAGAAGAAAAAGCTATAAGAAAAGAAGAAACGAAAAAAAGGGAAAATAACATGAGAAATCATGTGAAGACAACAAGAAAAGAAGCTGCAAAAATAAAGGCAAAAGCAAAGCGAAGAGCGAAGAGAAAAAGAAAAAAAGAAGGCTTGAAAAATCTGAAATATCATACAAACGAAAAGTTCAAGTCGCGTGTTGCAAGATGTTATGCTTTGCAAAAAAAAGCAGAAAAACTGTAACATTAACTCCTATGGGGGATGCTTCGATGAGCATCCCTTTTTTCTATAAATTCCTATGATATATTATTCTTAAAAGTATTACTGATTAATAGGATATAAATATTGACAAAAATAAAAAATATAGTATAATGATAAATAGTTAAATATAAAGACTATGATGAGACAAAGTAAGATAATGATTACCAAAAGAGAGGGTTAGTGTATGTGCTGAGAGCTAATCTTGGAAAATATATCTGAAAAACTACCTCGGAGTTTCTAATTAAAAGTTAGACGTGTAAGATGCGATAAAATCTTTAAAATTAAGTAAAATAAAGGGTGGAACCGTGCTAATTATGCACCCCTAATAGATAATTTAATCTATTAGGGGTGTTTTTTAATAATTAAAATTAGGAAGGAGTTTAAAGATGAATTTTATTGAACAAGTTGATATAATTAATTTATTAGATGATAAGAAATGTATAGAAGAAGTATCAGAATGGATATGGAATGAATGGTCAAAAAAGAATAATGCAAAAAAAGAAGATGTCATATATAGATCAGAGCATTCATTAAATTATGATACAATACCTCAAATGTATATAGCTAAATATAATAATGAAGTAATAGGCGTAGTTTCCATTTGGAGAAATGATTTAACAGCCAGACAAGATTTATATCCATGGATGGCAACTTTATTAGTAAAACCAGAATATAGAAATAAAGGAGTAGGAAAGAAACTTCAAAAAAAATGTATAGAGGAATGTAGAAGGTTAAAATATGATAGTTTATATTTAATTACAGAACACGAAAATTATTATGAAAAAACGGGTTGGGAATTTTTAGAAAAAGCTCCTTTAGATAATGGCTTTTATACTAAAATATATAAATATAAATTATAAAAAGTAATTCAAATAAATTCATATTGAAAGGAAGATAATATGTTAGTATCTATAGGAACAAGGAGCCTGCCAAAGGTTACAGCAATAACAAGAGCATTTTCTAGATATCCAGAGATTTGGATGAATAATTCAGATAAGATAGAGTATCAGATAATGCCTAAAGATATAAGAAATGATAAAAAACAAGGACAAGAGAAAGATAATTTTTCAGGAGTTTCATGCAATCCAATGTCACTTACAGAAACTATTAATGGTGCAAAAAATAGAGCAAAAAATGCTTATGAATATGCAGTAGAAAAAAATCGGCACATGCAATTACGGTGTAGGAATAGAAGCAGGAATGTATAAAGTTTCAGAAGTAGATACTGGATATATGGATACAAGTATATGTTCAATATATGATGGTAAAAATTATTATATAGGATTTAGTCCATCTTTTGAATATCCACAAACAGTGGTAAATAGAGTATTAAAAGGAGAAGAATTAGGATATATGGAGGACATTTTCGGAAGTACAGCAAAAGGGAGAAAAGGTGCAATTGGAGTACTTACAAATGGGAGACTGTATAGAGATGAGTTAGAAGAATATGCAGTAATTATGGCACTAACAAAAATTGTATCTAGAGATATTTATAATAAATAAAAATGGTAGAAACTAAAAAACTGACATTAGTAATTTATAGTAGGGACATACCTCAATCTATGAGGAATGCATTGAAACGAGGAAAATGCCTCGAACTATAAGAAATACTATGTACCGAGGCTTGTCCCTCATTCTAATAAAGTGTTATTATACATTAAATAAAGAGGAGAGATTATTTTATGATAAAAATTAAATTAAAAGATAATTCTATATTAGAAGTAGAAGAAAACTTAAGTGTATTAGAAATAGCAAGAAAAATAAGTGAAGGTTTAGCAAGAGTTGCAACTGCAGCAGAAATAGATGGAGAAGTAGTAGATTTAAGAACAGTTGTAAATAAAGATTGTACTTTAAATATATTAACATTTGAAAGTACATTAAATGGTAAAAAAGCATATTGGCATACAACATCACACATTATGGCACAAGCAATAAAAAGATTATATCCAAAAATAAAATTAGCAATTGGACCATCAATTGAAAATGGATTCTATTATGACTTTGACACAGATGTGGCTTTTACACCAGAAATGTTAGAAGCTATAGAAAAAGAAATGAAAAAAATTATAAAAGAAGATATATTAATAGAAAGATTTGAACTTCCAAGAAACGAAGCAATAGAATTAATGAAAAATGAACCATATAAGGTTGAACTAATAAATGACTTACCTGAAGGAGAAACAATATCTTTCTATAAGCAAGGAGATTTTACTGACCTTTGTGCAGGACCACATTTAACAAGTACAGGAAAAGTAAAAGCAGTGAAATTACTTTCGTCATCAGGAGCATATTGGCGTGGAGATGAAAAAAATAAAATGTTACAAAGAATTTATGGAATTTCGTTCCCTAAAGCAAGTCAGCTTGAAGAATATGTAAATATGATAGAAGAAGCAAAGAAAAGAGATCATAGAAAGTTAGGAAAAGAACTAGATTTATTTTTCTTTGATGAAACAGCACCAGGAATGGCATATTGGTTACCAAAAGGATTTACATTAATGAATACATTAATTGATTTTTGGAGAAAAGAGCATCAAAAAAGAGGATATCAAGAATTTTCTGCGCCACAGCTAAATAGCAGTAGTTTATGGAAAACATCAGGACATTGGGATCATTATAAAGAAGACATGTTTGTTTTAACAGACGCAGATGGAAATGAACAAGCATTAAAACCAATGAACTGTCCTAACTCAATAAAAATATATCAAACTAAATTAAGAAGCTACAAAGATTTGCCACTTCGTTTTAATGATGTTGATGTAATTCATAGAAATGAAAAATCAGGACAATTAAATGGATTATTCAGAGTAAGAATGTTTAGACAAGATGACTCACATAACTATGTAACAGAAGAGCAAATTGGTAGTGAAATAAAGGATATAGTTGAAATTGCAGATAAATTATACAAAGTATTTGGATTAGAATATAAACTAAGCCTATCTACTAGACCAGATGACTTTATGGGAGAAATTGAAACTTGGAATAGAGCAGAGGAAGATTTAAAGAAAGTTCTAACAGATATATGCGGAGAAGGAAATTACTCTATAAATGAAGGAGATGGAGCCTTCTACGGACCAAAAATTGATATAACAATGAAAGACTGTTTAGGAAGAGAATGGCAAATGGGAACAGTACAACTTGATTTTCAATTACCACAGAGATTTAATTTACATTATATAGATAAAAATGGAAACAAGAAAACACCAATAATGATACACAGAGCAATTTTTGGGTCATTTGATAGATTTATAGGAATTATTACAGAGCACTTTGCAGGGGCATTCCCAACATGGCTTGCACCAGTACAAGTTAGAATATTAACTATTGCAGATGCACATAAAGAATATGCATCAAAATTAAAAGAGCAATTTGAAGATGTTGGTATACGTGTAGAACTAGATGAAAGAGAAGAAAAGATAGGATATAAAATACGTGAGGCTTGGGCTCAAAAGATACCATACATGTTAATAATAGGAGATAAAGAAATAGAAGCAAAAGCAGTAGGAGTTCGTTCAAGAAAAGATGGAGATATAGGACAAATGGGAATAGAAGATTTTATAAATAAAATAAAAGAAGAAGAAAGAACATTCGCAAAATAGTACAAAATAGCGTAAAAAAATCGAACTTGGTGAAAAAGGGGCCTGGCCCCTTTTTCACCAAGTTTCTCTAAAAATTAAAAATTTAATTGTAGAAATTAAAACAATATGATATACTTTCTTAAACAAAAGAAATGAAATTAGGAGGAATATTTTATTTTGAGTACTAATGATAATATTATTGATAAATTTAAATATATAGGTTTAGATTTAGATAATATACCAGAATCAATTAAAGAATTTGATAGTTTAGATTATAGACCTTCAAAATATTATGATGAACATATATATAAAGTATATAAGTATATAGATGTGAATGACATTCAAATCTTACTTACTCCTACTAATAGATTGTGTGATGTTGCAGAAAAGTATCGGTAAAGCAGTTCCACTTTATGAATATTTAACACCAGAAACTGAAGAAAACATTGAAAGACATACTAAATTTTTATCTATGTTATCTAATATGAATGTAGATAAAATTGAAGAAATAGAAAATGAGCAAAAAAGATTAAATGAAAACGTGCCATTTAAAGTAAAGTACCCAAAGGATTATTTATGGCAAATATATTATTCAGATTATACAGACAAATATTTTATGCTTGTTACAACAGAAGATTTGGAATATTCAGCATTTTTCTATGTTTTAAAAAAACAATTGCAAAACGCAAAAAAGAAAAAGAAAGAAAAAATATTTGTACCAATTAGTTATACAGATTATAGCAGAGAATATTTAAATAGGATGGAAATTTCAGATATTGAAAACTATTTATGGCTTTTTACAAAAGAATGGCCATTAGTTTATGAAGTACATGATAAAAACGAGAATTTAAGCCTTCAAATAACAGGTAAGGCATACATATATGATGATATACAAAGTGATTATAAAGTAATATTAACAAACAAAGAGGATTCTATAAAATTTTATAAATTATTAAAAGCATTATTTATAATGAAAACAGAAGTACCACATCATTATGATATTAAATTATCAATTGATGATAAAGGAAGTTTAGAATTTAATGTAAACAACAAAAAAGTTATATATGAAATTTTATCAAGCCTAGTGAAAGAAGAATACCTAAAAGCTGAAGAAGAAAAAATCAATTTAGTAGAAGATAAAACAAAAAAAGAAAAAGAATTAGACAAATTACAGAAAAGAGACATAAAATTAGAAAAAGAATATTTAGAAAAAGAAAGACAAATATCAACATTTTTAGAATGTAAAAGGACTTTCTTTGGTAGAGTTAAATACTTTTTTAAATATAAAAAAGTAAAATTATCAAAACAAAAAGAAAGCAAAGAAAAAGAACAAGAGGTAAAAATAATTAGAGTAAATAAATATGCAGATGTTAAGAGCAACTATACTTTAGAAGAATTAATAGAATTATATAAACAAATAGATAGAGAAGAATCGAAAGTAAAAAATCTAAATTTAGATATAAAAGCTATAGAGCAAAAAATAAAAAATTTAGAAAATAAGGTAAAAAATGCTAGACAATATATAGAAGAAATAGACAAACATAAAAAAAGCATATTTGAGTTTTGGAAATTTACAAACAAAGATAAAACATCAGAACTTCCAAAAGGTGAAGATAAAGAAGAAAATGAAGAGGTAATAAAGAAAGTTTTTGATTTTGAATTCGATTTTGAAGATTTAGCAATAAAATTAGATGAAAAACAAAGAAATAGTCTAAATAGAGAAGAATTAAACAGTATTTACTTAACAACTACATTTGTTTTAGAGGATATTAACAAAGTGTTAGAGGGAAAAAACATAACAGAAAAACACCTAGAATACTTAAAAGAAAAAGTAATAAAAGAAAATTCATTATTAGAAAAGGAAAATTTTGATATATTTGCTGGAATGGCATATGATAACAAAATAAAAATATTAGCAAATAAAAAACATAGAGAGATAGAAAGAGAAGTATTTAAAATATTAGATATAAATAAAAATACTACAATATCTGATTATATAGAATATATAAAACAAGTAATTAAAAATTTAGAAACAGCTTTTGAAAAAATAAAAATACCATTGGATTTACCGGTATATAAAGCAGACATTGAAAAATTAAATAGTAAATTCAATATATTTAATTTAGAGGGTAAAAAAGCAATAGTAGATTTGTTAAAAAAAGATACAGATGCATTTAATCTTTATAAAATAAACTTAAAAGAGAATACACCAATTATAGCATTGACAAACATTGCATATTTTGAAAATAATAACAAAACCTTACCACTTGGAATGAATGTATCAGAAGGAATTTTACTAAATAGTAGTTTAATGAATTTAGAATTAAAATCAAAACAAGGACTAAAAATGGTAGCATATAAAAATCCTGAAGATCAGTTGTCAGATATAGCAATAAAAACAATAAATATAGAAGAGTACGAAATAAAAATAAATGATTGAATAAATTGTAATTTGTGTGAAAAAATTCTAGGGACTGTCCCTCTTTTTTTCCAAAAGGGAAAAAAGGGGACTGTCCTGAATTTTCAAACAATTTATTTAAATAATTACTCAAATTATAATCCAACACTTGTAAATAACAAAAACATATTGTATAATACAAAATACATGCCGATGTGGCGGAACTGGCAGACGCACTAGACTCAAAATCTAGCGGGAAACCATGTGGGTTCGAGTCCCACCATCGGTACCAATAACGTATCTGTTCGAACTAGTAAAACAGAAGATACAAATATCATTCTGAAAAAGAATGGTATTTTTTATTGAAAAAATATTATACAAAATATAACTTTATAAAAGATTTAATTTTCTTTTTTACTTAACTTACCTCCTGTGTTGCGTTAGTATGACACAACTCATAGAGGGGTGAGAACTTGTGTTAAGAACAAATATGTGCTTTGCAATATTAGATCAAGTTGTAAGACATGAGAATTTATAAATTAAAACTTGTTTAAATTGTGGTAGATACTTTATACCAAATTATATATAAATTAAAATTTATTGCGATTTAGAAAATCCAGAGAAAAGTCCTACTTGTAGAGAAAAGGGGAAAATGAACAGTATAAAAAGAATTTAGAAAATAATAAAACACAAGCATTATATAGAAGAATTTATAGGCATAAGTTTATGATAGTACAAAGAAACAAAGATAGTAAATATATCCAAAAAGAATTTGAACAATGGAAAAAAGAGACTAAAGATAAAGTAAATAAAATGAAAAAAATAAACTTACTGAAGATGAAGTTTATAAATGGTTAGTAGAAAATAAATATCGTTGTATTTATGTTATATTATTAACTTTATGATATAATACATATATGAATTGGAGGTTTGAAATGAAAATAGAGTATCCACCATATACGATTATTGGTAACATGTTATATTGCTATCCAAAATTGCAATAATGCAGGTAATTCTACGACAGAGCTAAAAAGTAAAAGGAGAAGTTACAAAAATGGCAATTATAGAAGTTAAAAATTTAGTAAAAAAATATAAGATAAGTGAAAAAGAAAATGGAATATTAGGATATATAAAACATCTATTTCATCCAAAATATAAGGAACAAATTGCGGTAAATAACATAAGTTTCAATATAGAAAAAGGAGAACTTGTTGGTTATATTGGAGAAAATGGTGCAGGAAAATCAACCACTATTAAAATGTTGACAGGTTTACTTACACCTACATCTGGACAAGTTGTAGTAAATGGAATCGTTCCTAATGAAAAAAGAATATTAAATAACAAACAAATAGGAGCAGTCTTTGGACAAAAAACTCAATTATGGTGGGATTTACCAGTAATTGAATCATTCAAACTAATTAAGAAGATGTATGAAATACCCGATGAAGATTACAAAAACAACTTAAAAAAATTTACTAAAATTTTAGATTTAAAAGATTTATTGGATAAGCAAGTTAAAAATTTAAGTTTAGGACAAAAAATGAGATGTGAAATAGCTGCTACATTTTTACACAATCCTAAAGTAGTATATTTAGATGAACCTACAATAGGCTTAGATATACTTGTAAAAGAAAATATTAGAAAATTTATAAAAGATATTAATAAAGAACAACATACTACAGTAATACTTACAACGCACGATTTAAAAGATATAGAAGAAGTATGTGATAGAATTATATTAATAGACAAAGGAACTATTATTTATGATGGTGAAAAAGAAGTTTTTAAGAATAAATATGGAAAACATATTATAGCTGAATTTATTATACAAAATAAAAACAGTAATATAACAGTAGAAACAATTGAAGAAGAATTTGAAATAATAGAAGAAAATGAAACAAGTATAAAAATAAAATTTAATCATGAAAGACTTACAATAATTGATATTGTAAAATCAATATCTAAATATTGTGAAATTTTAGATATGCATATACAAGAAGAAGGATTAGAGGAAATATTAAAAGAAATATATAGAGGGGAATTAATTAATGATTAATAAAATTTTAGCAATAGCAAAGCAAAATGCAAAAGAGGGTTTATATTACAGATTTGATTTATTATTATACATATTTAATTTTATTATAGAAATAACAGTGTATGTATTTATTTGGCTTGCTATTTATAACAAAGGAAATCAAATTTTAGGTATGACCTTTGAGCAAGTAACTACTTATTATATTTTGGTTGTATCACTTAATCCAATTATTAGCTGGGGTATAAATGAAACTATGGGAAATGCTATAAGAGAGGGTGAAATATTAAGAGAATTGCTAAATCCAATTTCCTATTTTAATTATTATTTTGGGATTAGAATAGGAGAATTAATTGAATCTATAATAGTTGGAATTATAACATTTATAATATGTGCATTATTATTTGGAGTTTTACTTCCATCAAGTTTATTAAACTTTATCTTTTTTATAATTGTAATTAGTTTATCGGTTGTAGTTGTATATTTTTTCGAACTAATTATAGGAACATCAGCATTTTATACAAACTCAATATGGGGTGTAGAAGTATTTAAAAGAGCAATATTAAGCATTTTTTCTGGTATGATAGCACCAATTAGTTTATTCCCAGAATTTCTTCAAAAAATAGCAAATACGTTACCATTTAAAGATTGCATATATACGCCAATTAGCATTTATTTTGGAGAACTAAACAACATAGAAATAATACAAGTTATATTAAAACAATTTATATGGATACTTATATTATACATAATTGCAAAAATTTTATTTAATAAAGCTGTTAAAAGTGTAACAG
This sequence comes from uncultured Clostridia bacterium, assembly GCA_947623865.1. Classification (GTDB taxonomy): domain Bacteria; phylum Bacillota; class Clostridia; order TANB77; family CAG-508; genus CAG-452. The sequence goes on from CANQIC010000006.1 coordinate 71,986, forward strand.
TTAATGGAGGATAAAGTGATTAGAAATATTAAGTTATATTTTTCCTTTTTAGTAGCTTCACTAAAAAGAATGATGGAATATAGAGTAGATTGCTTAGTTGGAATGGTATCACAAATAGCATTTCAAATTATAGAGTTAGTATTTATATGGATTATATTTCAGCATACAGATAACATTGCAGGATGGAACTTTGAACAATTACTACTATTATATGGAATAATGATGTTATCAATTTCTATAACAGATTTATTATTTGATTCTACTTATGATATAGGAAAAAGGTTAATTAGAAAGGGTAAATTTGATACAATTCTATTAAGACCAGTTCATCCGTTAATATCTGTTTTAGGAGAATCAGAGACATCTACTGCTCTTGGATATATGATATTATCAATAGTCTTAATTGTATCAATGCTTATAAAATTACATATTTCAATAACAGTATTACTAATTATAAAAATATTATATTTTGGTATCTTAGGTGGATTTATAATAGGAGGAATACAAACTATATTTAGTATAGCAGGTTTTTGGACATACAAATCTAATGAAGTTGTGTGGTCAGTTTTTCAATTACATAAACTTGCAGAATATCCAATAGAAATTTATAATAGATTTATAAGAATTTTAATAACAATCATATTGCCATTTGCATTTGCATCATATTATCCAGCAGTAGATTATCTTGAAATAGAACAAAATTATATAATATATATAGTACCACTAATTACTATAATTATATGGATTATAGCAGTAAGCGTATGGAACTGGGCTTTAAAAAAGTATAGAAGTACAGGAAATTAATTTTTAAGGCAAAAATAGAAAAAATGCAAACTTGGCTACCACACTAGACAAACAAAGTTTTTCTTACAATTACAAATCCACATTAAATATGCCACCAGATACTTTTTTATTATTGTGAGTTTGTGTTCTAAAATCTCATTCACGCATTTTCTATAATTAGACTATTTATACAAGTACGGATAAACTTTATGCTATCTTCTCTTTACACCAAATACTTTTTAAGAGGTGTCGTATTTCTCTTTTGAGCATAAAAAACTACTTATAGCTTCAAATTATAAATAGTTATTTATTTAATTAACATTCAAAACCGTTTTTAAGACATTTTTATTTTGAAGTATTTAAAGAATAGCATTTATTACTTATAATCAATAAATGCTAAAATCCTTTAAAGACTCAAAATCTAGCGGGAAACCATGTGGGTTCGAGTCCCACCATCGGTACCAGAATAAAAACATAGCAAAGCTATGTTTTTTTGCTAAATTTAAAAGGTGGGCTCGAAAAGGAGGGTGTCAAGTTTTGCGTCGGTTAAGGCCGACGAGAAACTTAGACAAAAATAGTCCAGTGGACTATTTTTCCGACGCGGCCCAAAGGGGAGTCCCATCATCGGTACCAAATTATAAATATTTTTTCAAAGTCTCAACACTATCTTCTTGCATTACAACAAAATCATTTAAAATGTTTTTTACATCTTCAGCAGCATTATTATTTTGATTTATTAAACGTCTTCCTTCTATAATTCCCATATTAGTACCTTGCATTAATAATTCTGATAATTTAGAAGTAGTGCTATCTGTCATGGTTTTCATTTGTATTCCATACCAAGTCATTGCTTTATTCATAGCATTTGTTTGATGTGGTTCTTTATCACTATAATTAGAATATAAATGATTTACTCTTCGAGAAATGTCTCTGTATTTATTGTACTCTGTGTCAAGAACTTGCTTAAAATTGTCATCAGAAACTTTATCAGATACAAACGAAATAGCATTCATTCCCATTGTAGCACCTTTATTTACCTCATCTAAGATATTTAAATTTTGATTTTCCATGTAAAGACCTCCATTAAAAATATAATATTTTTCAATATATTTATTATTTACCAAAAATATATAAATATTACTAAATAGTAAAATTTTGATTTAATATAATTTTATTATCTTGAATAAATTTCATATATAATATAAAATAAATATAGATTTATAATATTATAAGGAAGTAGTATATGAAAAAGAAATTAGTTATAATATTAATAATTTTATTAGTAATTGGTTCGGCAGGAATTGGAGGATATTTCATATATAAAAAATATAAACAACAAGATCCTTTTGAATTAGAATGGGTAAGAATTTACTATGATTATATGAGAGAAAATCATGAAACATTAAAGATAAACCAAAATGGTTTAAAATACTATCGTGAAAATGAAAAAATAGAATTTTGTGAAATAGATAACATTAAAAATCCATTGATGCTATATAATTACAAAGAACTGGGAGTTTGTTTCACAAATGTTTTTTACATAAATGATAACAATGAAGTAAAATTACTTGAATTATTTAAAAAAGATTTTAATGTTGAATGCTTATATGACATTGAAGAGCAAAAATATGAATATTATGCTTGTGAAACATCTGGTAATAAGGAGAAATATACTAAAATTTCTGAAAGTATAAAAGTAAACGAAAAGCAAAATGACGAGGAAATAGAAAATATTGCTAATGTATTTGAATTTTCAACAGAAGAAAAGGATTCTGTTACTACATTAGAAGGAGAATTACTTGAGATATCTAAATTTGATCAAAAATTCATTAAAACAACCGTAGTAGAAGATAATTGGAAAGACATTAGTTTTGATAATTATGAAGATGGAATAAAAAAAGATTTTTCTACAGCAGTAAAAAATATGAAAAAAGCATTAACTGAAAAGGTAAAAGAAGAAGTAAACAGAAAAAATGCCGAAATTCAGCAAATAAAAGAAAAAATGATAAAAGCAATACAAGAAATAGAACAAAAACAAAAAGAAGAGGAAGAAAGAAGAAGAGCAGAGGAAGAGGCTAGAATAAAAGCCGAAGAGGAAGCAAAAAAAGCAGAGGAAGAAGCTAAAAAGAAAGCAGAGGAAGAAAGAAAAAAGATAGAAGAAGAACAAAGAGCTCAAGAGCAAGAAACACAAGAACAAACAAGTAATCGGAAATTATACATTAAAATATGGAACATATAAAGGAATTGATTATTGGAATCAAGATGATCCACTAAGTAAATATGAAATAACAATTGTATTGAAACCAGATGGGACATACACACAGACAAATTTAGTTACAGTAGCTGGAATGACAGAAACATATTCTGGAACATTTACTTTAAGTAATGTACAAGGTATAGGAACTTATATAACTTTTAGTGCTAATGAGGAAGCATATCAAGTGACAGGTAACAATCAATTTACAAGTACAACAGGAGCAATAATAAAATGTGAAGGAAATTAGAAATAATGTTAGAAACATTGCAAATAAAAAAACCTCAAGAGAGGTTTTTTTATTGCTTAAGCAAGTTTCCAGTCAGAGGGATTGTTGAACCTTGAGTCCAACGTACTTTTTTGCCCTTTCAACAGATCGTCGTTATACATTATTGTAATATGATAACGAGAAGCTGAAATTAATGTTACAGGACTTTCTTTGTGAGTGAACGAACAATCACCAGTCATAGGCTCAGGATGAGTCATAATAATTTCTTTACCAATCCACTTATTTAAAGTATTATTTTTTGGCTTTAATGCTTTTTTATAAGTGATCCAATTCCTATCGGTAAAGGAAATGGGTAAAATATATTCTTTTGAACCGAAAATAAATTTGTTAATCTCTGTATGAACATATTTTATTCTCCCATCTGGTGTAAAACCTGTAAGAAGAATAGGTTCATCAGCTGTGTAACTCCAATCACCATTTACTGGATGGGTCCGAATTACCTCATGACCAATGTACTTGCGTAAGCTGTTGATAGTCTTTCTTGTTGATTTTTTCATTTTGCCTCCAAAAATATTTGTGAGGAATTCACAAATTGCCTATTATTGCTCCTGGCAAGGATGATATATTATAATTATACCATGCGTAACATAAAAATGCAAATCTACATGGCTGAGTTTCAAAATGAAGTCCGACACTTTTAAAAAAATTAAATATTTGTAAGTTATATCTGAATTTTAATACTCTC
>CANQIC010000007.1 GCA_947623865.1 uncultured Clostridia bacterium
ATTTTTTGTTACATTAATCATAACTATAAGTTTTATTGGACTCCCCAGCATAGCTGGGGGTTTTACGCTAAAGTTAATAAAAACACTTTATATATTTAAAATATAAAGTGTTTTTATTTTTTATGTTTAAGATGTGTCTCAAATGCGACAAAATGTCGCATTTGTACTGTCCTTAATAATTTATTTGTTCTTTAATGCTGCTTGAGCTGCTGCTAAACGTGCAATTGGAACTCTAAATGGTGAACATGATACATAGTTTAGTCCTACATTGTGGCAGAACTCAACACTTGATGGTTCTCCACCATGTTCTCCACAGATACCAAGCTTAATGCTTGGTCTTGTTGCTCTTCCTTTTTCAGCTGCCATTTTTACTAATTTTCCAACACCATTTTGGTCAAGTTTAGCAAATGGATCTGATTCATAGATTTTTGCTTTGTAGTAAGAATCTAAGAATTTACCAGCATCATCCCTTGAGAAACCAAATGTCATTTGTGTTAAGTCATTTGTTCCGAAAGAGAAGAATTCTGCTTCTTCAGCTATTTCATCAGCTGTTAATGCAGCTCTTGGTATTTCTATCATTGTACCAATATGGTATTCCATATCTGATCCTTTTTCTTTTTTAACTTGTTCTGCTGTTTCAACAACAACATCTTTAACAAATTTTAATTCTTTCTTTTCTCCAACTAATGGAATCATTATTTCTGGTACTATATCGTATCCATCTTCTGCTTTAACTTCAATAGCTGCTTCCATTAAAGCTCTTGTTTGCATTTTAGCAATTTCTGGATATGTAACAGCTAATCTACATCCTCTATGTCCCATCATTGGGTTAAATTCATGTAGCTCTGCACATTTTGCTTTTAAGTGTTCTACTGTAACACCCATATCATTTGCTAATGCTTTTATATCTTCTTCATCAGTTGGTAAGAATTCATGTAGTGGTGGATCTAAATAACGTACAGTCATTGGTAATCCTTTTAATTCTTTGTACATAGCTTTAAAGTCACCTTTTTGGAATGGTATTAATTCATTTAAAGCTGCTTCTCTTGCTTCAACTGTTTCTGATAAAATCATTTTTCTGATTTTTGGAATTCTATCTTCTTCGAAGAACATATGCTCTGTTCTACAAAGTCCTATTCCTTCTGCTCCTAAATGAACAGCATTTTTTGTATCTCTTGGATTATCAGCATTTGTTCTAACTTTTAGAGTTCTAAATTCATCTGCCCATCCCATTATTCTTCCAAAGTTTCCACTAACTGAAGCTTCTACTGTTTTTATATCACCTTTATATATTTTTCCTGTTGTTCCATCTAATGAAATATAGTCTCCTTCATGGAATGTATATCCACCAAGTTCAAATTCTTTTGCTTCTTCATTCATTTTGATGTCTCCACAACCAGATACACAACATGTTCCCATACCACGAGCAACAACTGCAGCATGTGATGTCATACCACCACGAACTGTTAGTATACCTTGTGCAGCTACCATACCTTCGATATCTTCTGGTGTCGTTTCTAGACGAACAAGTACAACTCTTTCACCTTTTCCACCTGTTCCTAGTTCTTTTGCTTCTTCAGCTGTAAATACTACTTTACCTGCTGCTGCACCTGGAGATGCTGGAAGTGCTTCACCTATAACTTCTCCTGCCTTTAAACTTTCTGCATCAAATGTAGGGTGTAGTAATTGGTCTAAAGATTTAGCTTCTATTCTTAGAACTGCTTCTTCTTTAGTGATCATTCCTTCGTCTACTAAATCACAAGCTATTTTTATAGCTGCTGGAGCTGTTCTTTTTCCATTTCTTGTTTGTAAGAAATATAATTTTCCTTCTTGGATTGTAAATTCCATATCTTGCATATCTCTGTAATGATTTTCTAGTTTATTTGCTATTTCCATAAATTGTTTATAACATTCTGGTAAATCTTCTGCAAGTTTTGTAATTGGTTGTGGTGTTCTAACACCTGCAACAACGTCTTCACCTTGTGCATTAATTAAGTATTCACCAAATATTCCTTTTTCACCTGTTGATGGGTTTCTTGTAAATGCAACACCTGTTCCTGATGTATCTCCCATATTACCAAATACCATTGCTTGAACATTTACTGCTGTTCCCCAATCTCCTGGTATATCATTCATTCTTCTATATACTATAGCCCTTGGGTTATCCCAACTTCTAAATACAGCTTTAACTGCTCCCATTAATTGTTCTTTTGGTTCTTGTGGGAATTCTTCACCTTTCATTGCTTCTTTATATACAGCTTTAAATCTTTTTACTAATTCTTTTAAATCATCTGTTGTAAGTTCAGTATCATAATGAACTCCTTTTTCTTCTTTTACTTCATCAATAATCTTTTCAAAGAATGATTTTGGAACCTCCATAACAACATCTGAATACATTTGAATAAATCTTCTATATGAATCATATGCAAATCTTGGATTTCCAGTTTTTGCAGCAAATCCTTCAACTGCTACATCATTCAAACCTAAGTTTAATATTGTATCCATCATACCAGGCATTGATGCTCTAGCACCACTTCTTACTGATACTAATAATGGATCATTATTATCGCCAAATTTCTTACCTTGCATTTCTTCTAATTTCTTTAATGCTTCAAAAATTTGGTTTTGAATTTCATCATTAATTTTTTTACCGTCATTATAATATTCTGTACAAGCTTCTGTTGAAACAGTAAATCCTTGTGGAATTGGTAAACCTAAATTTGTCATTTCTGCTAAGTTAGCACCTTTACCACCTAATAATTCACGCATATTTGCATTTCCTTCTTTAAAAAGGTATACGTACTTTTTGCTCATAAATTAAAACCTTCTTTCTTCTATATTTTTCAAAATACTGTTTTATTATATATCAAGCATCCGTAAAATGCAATCACTTTTTGTAATATTTTTGCAATATTTTAGGAATAGATGTGAGAGTTGAAAAATGTGATAGTTTGCCAAATAAATTGCAATTTGTTTGATGTTCGGAAAATTCAGGACAATCCCAAAAATCCCCAAAATTGGTGATTTTTAGGGATAGTCCCTAGGATTTTCCTCTCACAAACAATAATTTATTTTATATAAAAAGAGATTAGAATTTCTTTATTCTAATCCCTAAATTCTATTTTATTTGTTTTGCAACTTCTTCTGCAAAGTTTTCTTCTCTTTTTTGAAGTCCTTCACCTTTTTCAAATCTTGCAAATCTTGCTATTTCTGCATTATTGTTTTCTAGTAATTTTTGTACTTTTATATCTGGATCTTTTACAAATGGTTGATCTAATAAGCAAATTTCTGAATAGAATTTTCCAATTCTTCCTTGTACCATTTTTTCAGCAATTTCAGCTGGCTTTCCTTCATTTATTGCTTGTGCTTTTAGTATTCCCATTTCATGGTCTACTACATCTTGTGGTACAGATTCTCTATTTAAGTATTCTGGCCTTGCTGCTGCAATTTGCATACATACATCTTTTGCAACACTTTCATCTCCTTTAGGGAAATCAACAAGAACACCTATTTTTCCATCACCATGGATATAGCTTTCCACTATTCCTGTACTTTCAAATCTTTCAAATCTTCTTATTGACATATTTTCTCCTATTGTAGCTATTTTATCTGTTAATATATCTTTTATTGTTTTTGTCTCATCATTTATAGAAGATTCATCTAATAATTCTTCTACATTAGCTGGAGCTTTTATAGCTATTTGTTTTGCTGTATCTGCAACAAATGTTCTAAATTCCTCATTTTTTGCAACAAAGTCAGTTTCTGCATTTACTTCTAATACAACACCTACTTTTTTGTCATCTGCTACATAGCAATATACTAATCCTTCTGCTGCTATTCTATCTGATTTCTTTGCTGCTTTTGCTATTCCTCTTTCTCTTAATAGCTCAGCTGCTTTTTCCATATCCCCATCTGTTTCTGTCAAAACTTTTTTGCAGTCCATCATACCTGCACCTGTTTTTTCTCTTAATTCTTTTACTAAAGATGCTGTTATCATAAAATTCCCTCCTATAAACAAATGAAAAACTTCGTCCTACGTTGTCAGATATCACAAAAATTCTTTCAATGTACCTATGTACTATTTCAAGAATTTTTGCTCATCTTTCTAGTATTACTCGTTTTTGATTTATTTTAATTTTTATACTTGACATCTAGTGATGTCATTTTTCATTCTTCTCTACACCAATACATTATATTATTATTCAGCTACTGTTTCAGTTTCTTCTGCTGTTTCTTCCTCTACTACCTCTTCAATGTCCTTTATTTCTTCTTCAGTAGTTTCTATATCTTGTTCCATTTCTGTTTCAGTTTCTAATGTTTCTCCTTGTCTTCCTTCTATTATAGCATTAGCCATAACATCTGTAATTAATTTTACAGCTCTTATTGCATCATCATTTCCTGGAATTGGATAATCTACATCTTCTGGATTACAATTTGTATCAATTAATCCTACGATTGGAATATTTAATTTTTTTGCCTCTAAAACAGCAATTCTTTCATTTTTTGGATCAACTACAAACATTGCTCCAGGCATTTTTGTCATATTTTTAATTCCACCTAAATTTTTTTCTAGTTTTTCCATTTCATTTTTTAATGCAGCAACTTCTTTTTTAGGTAGTACATCAAATGTTCCATCTTCTTGCATTTCTTCTAATTTGTTTAATCTTTCTATTCTTTTTCTAATTGTTTTAAAGTTTGTAAGCATTCCACCTAACCATCTTTGGTCAACATAGAACATATTGCTTTTTTCAGCTGCTTCTTTAATACATTCTTGTGCTTGTTTTTTTGTTCCTACAAAAAGAATGTCCTTTCCTTCTTCAGATATTTCTTTAATGAAGCTATATGCTTCATCGATTTTCTTTGATGTCTTTTGTAAATCGATGATATGGATACCATTTCTAGCTTGATAAATATACTCAGCCATTTTAGGATCCCATCTTTTTGTTTGATGTCCAAAATGAACACCTGCTTCTAGTAATTGTTTCATTGCAACTACTGCCATTTTCATTCCTCCTTATTTGTTTTTCCTCCACATAGTTTTTTACATCTAAGAACACTTTTATTTGTATAAAAGCACAATCTTAAACTGTAACTATATGTGCGTATTTTTCAACTTGTACATTATACCAAAGTTTCAATAGTTTTGTCAACAATTAAACAAAATAATTTTAGAGTAGGAAATTCCTACTCTAAATTATTTTATTATATGTTTTTCATACTTTTAATTTTTCTCTACTTTTCTTGCAACTACAGCAAGTCTTCCATCTGTTGTATGGTATGAGCAAGTAGAAAGTGTTAATAGTTGGTCACCATATTCTGCTGTAACTTCTGTATCATATAAACTTGCTTTTTTACTGTTTTCTACATAATCGTTAAATTCTTCTTCTGTATTAGCATTTATAAAATAGTAATATCTAAATACATCTTTTTCTGATTTATAATATACTCTTGATAAGAATACACTTATTATTTCATATTCTGCATCTTCTTTATCTGTTGTTAATCTTATAATTTTATGGTTTTTATAATAATCTTCTTTATTATAATTTTCAAGTCCTTTAAACATTTCAGTACTTCCTATATTATTATGTCCATATATTAATAAGTTTGTACTAGGAATGTTCCAATCATAGTCCTTATCTAAAAACAAAGATCCATCTTTCGAATATTCTTTTTTATAGTTGTGTGTCATATAATAATCGTTGTCTTCTCCTTGTAAAACTGGATAGCTTATATTACTATCAGGTATTTCTAACCAACCTATTATATCTGAATTTTCTTTTTGTAGTTCTTTTACTTTTTCTATTCTTTCGTTTTGCTTTGTATCGTCTGTATTGTTAAATATTTCTTTTAATTCATTATTTTCGTTTTTATTTTTATATTTATTAAATAAAAAATATGCAGTTATTGATAAACTTATTATTAAAACTAATATTAATATTCTTATTATTAGTTTTTTCTTATTCACTTTATATTTTTTTCCATGCTTTCCTCTTCCCATTTTTTGTCTCCTATTCATATATTCAAATACTTATATATAAATATCATAAAATGTACAATATTTCAATATTTTATCTATAAAATTAGAGCAGAAATTAATTTTTCTGCCCTATTTTTATTATCTTATCATAATTATTTGCTATATTTTTTTACTGTTACTATTCCTGCTACTGATACCATAGCTACAACTGATGCAATTAATGCTACATCTATTATACCTGTTTTTGGTGTGTTGTCTTTTTCTTCTGCAACTGGTTCTTCTTTTTCTTCGTCGTCTGGGTCTTCTGCTACTGGTTCCTCAGGTAGTTTTTCGAATCTTACTTCTAATTCCAAATCACTTGATATTACTTGGTCTAAAGTAAATTTTTTATCTGTTCCTTTAATAAATAAACCAACAAATTTATTACCTTCTTTTGGTGTCATTAATGCTTTTAAATCTTCTACTTCTGCTTCTGATAATCCACCATTTTCTTTATTAGCTGTTAAATTCTTTCCTTTTTCCATTGTAAATTCATAACCATTAACTGTTACTTTTACCATTCTTCCACCTTCTGGTGCTTTTAATTCAACATTTGTAGGATCTATGTTGACTATAACAGTTACTTTACTTCCATCAATTTCAAAATCAAATTTAGCTAATTGGAATACCTTTGTTTGACCTTTTAGTTTATTTTCATTAATAGATACCCAAGCTTTATACTCAGATGCATTAGTGTCTGGTGTACAATCAAAACTTTTTACAACATTTTCATAATTTGTATATTTTACTTTTAAATCTCCTTTGCTAAACGCTGCAGATAAAGTAAGTTTAAATCCTATGTCCCAACCATTTACTACTCTATGAGATTCATCTCCTGTTGGATCCTCGACTGAATGCCATTCTAATGTATTAATTTGATCCTTTGTTAGAGTAATTGTATACACATTATCAGTATGTTGTACACTTCCTCCTGATAGAGTTGTAACATCTGTTATTGTTGTTCCTTCTGCTTTAACTGTGTTTGTTAGTATAAATAACATACTTATTGCAAGTAATAATATACTAATTGTTAAGATTGTTTTCTTCATCTTAAATTCCCCTTTCTTTTTTTGTTTATAAACATCTTATCTTTTGTTTACAAAATCATACTACTACATTATTAATATTTTTGCAAGTCATTTCTTGAAATTGGCTTATTTTTCTATTTTATATTTCACATAATCACTTGTAAAACTTTATTTCAAGGATTTTTTCGTTGTTTATAGTTTTAAAAAAATAGTATTAGATTTTTTTAACCTAATACTATTTTTCTTTGATATATATTCTATTATCAATAATTATTTGTTATATTTTTTTACTGTTACTATTCCTGCTGCCGATACCATAGCTACAACTGATGCTACTAATGCTACATCTATTATACCTGTCTTTGGTGTGTTGTCTTTTTCTTCTGCAACTGATTCTTCTTCCTCTTTTGTTAGCTCATTATATTGTGCTTTTAGGCTGTCTATTTGTGCTTGTAGTTTTTCTATATTAGCACCTTGATTTGCAATTGATTCCATTGCTTGTTCTAATATTCTTGCTATGTCTTCTGGTGAATATCCTAGTTTTTTTAATTCTGCTTCTAATTTATTTTTCCAGTCTTCTAATACCTTTAATTTATTCAATACACTTGTATCTACTCCTGCTCCTGTTACTTTGTATCCATTTACAGTAGCTGTTGCTCCTTCTGCCGTTTTTACTGTTACATTATCTGGTAAGCTTGAAATCTCTACATTTCCTTTTTCAACTGTAATTGTTGAACCTTCTTCTACATCTTCTAATGCTTCATCTACAGAAGTTCCTACATAGTAATGTTCATCATCACCTTTTTCTACTAATATTACTGTACCATTGTTTTTTACATATTTTATAAAATCATTACGTGTAAATGATCCGCCTTCTACTGTTACCTTTCCGTCTAATGCAGGTGTAACATCCATTTCGCCATTATGATTAATGTTCTCTATTGTTAACTTGCTTTGAGAACTGCTTTCTGCACCGTCCTTAGCCTTAACTTCAATTTCACCTGTAATAGTTCCTGTTGTATTTACTGTAACCTGAGTACCTTCTGGATATAAATCGCTTCTGTAGTATACATCAAATGCAACTTTACTAGCTCCAGCTGTAATTGATGTGCTTCCTTCAATGCTTGTTGTTCCATTATTCAAAGATAAAACGTAGTCCGCATCTTCAGACTTTAATGTCATACTTTGAACTGTTAAATTAGAATAGTTTTGTACTAATATTTTTGCACCACTACTTGTTAATGTACCATTTTTTAATGTTACATTTGAATTTTTTAGTAATTGACAACCGTTAGTTTCATATCCAGCTGAACCAACAAAGCCACTGTTAACAGTATATGTATATCCTCCAAAGTCTATTGTAATATTTTTGTCTTCCCCAACTATGAAACCAGCACCAGATGTAGTTTTTAATAGTTCTATTGTTGCACCATCTCCTGCTGCTGTAATAGCTCCTTGTAATGTAGGATATCCTGTATTCCCTATTTTTGCTACATTATCAGTTGCTTTAACTGTGTTTGTTAGTATAAATAACATGCTTATTGCAAGTAACAATATACTAATTGCTAAGATTTTTTTCTTCATCTTAAATTTCCCCTTTCAAATTAGTTTAAATTATTTAATCTTTAGTTTACAAAATCATATTACTACATTAAAATTTCATTTGCAAGTGTTTTTTTTAATTTATTTATTTTTGTATATTATTATTCACATAACTGTTTTTCTAAAATAATCTTAAATTTATTTCTAAATCTTATTAAAAAATTTAAGCTATCACCTTTTAACCTTCATCTCATAAAAAAATTAGAGCAGAAATTTAAGTTTCTACCCTAATTTTTTTACTTATAATTATTTATTATATTTTTTAACTGTTACTATTCCTGCTGCTGATACCATAGCTACAACTGATGTGATTAATCCTACATCTACTACACCTGTGTTTGGTGTATTATCTTTTTCTGTTGGTTTTTCTACTTCATCAGCTATTTCTTCTATTTCATCTGCTGGTTCTTCTGGTATTGTTGTTGGTGCTGTTTCCTCAGGTAGTTTCTCAAATCTTATTTCTAATTCCATATCACTTGATATTTCTTGGTCTAGTGCAACTTCTTTACCAGTTTTTTTGTCAAATATACCTACAAATTTGTAGCCACCTGCTGGTGTCATTAATTCTTTTAATAATTTTTCTTCTGCTTCAGATAACTGATTTAATGAGTTTCCTTTTTTGAATGTAAAATGGTTTGTTCCAATTTTAACAAATACTACATCTTCATCATCAAGTTTTATTCCATCAGGTTTAATTTTTATTGAAATTTTTTGTTCATAATTTCCATCATTATTCCAGTCAAATTCATATTCTGCAATAGTAATTTCACTTGTTTTATTTTGTAAAGTTTCCTTATCGATACGTTTCCATAGTCCAATATAATGTGGTTCAGCTTTAGAATCTTTTAAATTCCAAAATGATCTTTCTTCTCCACTTCTTCTAAACTTTGCATTTTCTAGCTGTCCTTCACTCATTCCGTCAGGAGCAGTTACTTTTATTCCTATCCAGAATCCATCTACATTTCTTCCTAAGCTTGTATCAGCAGGATACCACTTAACCTCTTTTTCTTCATAAAGAACAGCTGAATTTGATTCTTCACTTCCTGTAACAGTTGCTTGCTCATTTTGTTCCTTTATAGCTTCAACTTTACCATATGTTTTTGCTTCTGCTTTTACTGTATTTGTTATAGCTAAAACCATAAAAAGTGCTGATGCTAAAAATAAAATTGATAAAATTTTTCTTTTCATATAATTCTCCTTTCTTTTGTTTGATTTAACAATTACATAATACAACATATTTTTTATCTTTGCAATACATTTTAATTTTTTTATAATTTAATATTCACATAAAGGTATTTTCTACACTAAAAAACAAACTCAATCGTGTAATTTTGCAATTGAGTTTGTTTTTATTTTATGCAGTTTCCCCTTGTTTTTGAGGATTAATTTGTTTCTTCTTTATTTTCACTTTTTTTACTTCTTTATTTTCATTTATAATTAGTTCTGGTCCTGTTTTTTTCTCAACTGTATCTTTTGTTATTATACATTTTTCTATTTTAGGATTTGTTGGAACATCAAACATTATATCTCTCATTATATCTTCTATAATAGAACGCAATCCCCTTGCTCCTGTGTTTCTTTCTATTGCCTTTTCAACTATTGCTTCTAAAGCATCTTGTTTAAATTCTAATTCAACTCCATCTAATTCTAGTAATTTTTTATATTGCTTTGTTAATGCATTTTTAGGTTTTGTAACGATATTTATTAAAGCTTCTCTATCTAATTCTCTTAGTGTTGCAATAATTGGAAGTCTTCCAACAAATTCTGGTATTAAACCAAATTTTAGTAAATCTTGTGGTAATAATTCTTCAAATATTTTGTATTTTTCTAATTCTTTTTTGCTTTCAATTTGTGCTCCAAATCCTATTGCTTTTTTACCAACTCTATCCTTAATAATCCTCTCTAATCCTTCAAATGCTCCACCACATATAAATAATATATTTGAAGTGTCAATTTGTAAAAATTCCTGATGAGGATGTTTTCTTCCTCCTTGTGGTGGTACTGATGCAACGGTTCCTTCTACTATTTTTAATAGTGCTTGTTGAACACCTTCTCCACTAACATCTCTTGTAATTGATGGATTTTCTGATTTTCTTGTTATTTTATCTATTTCATCTATATATATAATACCTTTTTGTGCTTTTGAAATATCATATTCTGAAGCCTGAATTAATTTAAGTAATATATTTTCTACATCTTCTCCAACATATCCTGCTTCTGTAAGTGTTGTAGCATCAGCTATTGCAAATGGTACATTTAAAATTCTTGCAAGAGTTTGTGCTAGAAGTGTTTTTCCGTGACCCTGTTGGTCCAAGAAGTAATATATTGCTCTTTTGTATTTCCACATCATCTATTATTTCATCACATGAAATACGTTTATAATGATTATATACAGCGACAGATAATGTTTTTTTAGCATCTTCCTGACCTATTACATATTCATCTAATATTTTTTTTATCTCTGCTGGAGTTGGTATATCTTCAGATTTTACATCTTCATATCCTAAGTCATCTTCGTAATTTTCATCTTCCATTATATTATTACAAATTGCTATACATTCATCACAAATGTATGCATTAGGTCCTGCTACAATTCTTTTTACCATTTCTTGTGCTTTCCCACAAAATGAACATCTTACATTTTGACTATTATTCTTATTTGCCATTTAACTCTCCTTTTTATCTATGTTCTATTTTCTTATATCTATAATTTCGTCAATCAAACCATAATTTAATGCTTCTTCTGCTGTCATATAATGATCTCTTTCTGTATCTTTTTCTATTTGTTCTAAACTTTGACCTGTTTTTTCACTTAATAATTTATTTAGTTTTTCTCTTGTTTTTACCATATGATCAGCATGAATTTTAATTTCTGTAGTTTGACCAGAAAGTCCTCCTGAAATTAATGGCTGATGTATTAATATTTCTGAATTTGGTGTAGCATATCTTTTACCCTTTTCTCCTGATGCTAAAAGCACTGAGCCCATACTTGCAGCTAAACCTATACATATTGTAGAAACTGGGCATTTTATATAGTTCATTGTATCAACTATTGCCATTCCGTCTGTTATAGAACCACCCGGGCTATTTATATAAAATGATATTTCTTTATCAGGATCTTCTGATTCTAAGAATAGCATTTGAGCTATTACTAAACTTGCTGTTACATGATTTACATCTTCACTTAAAAATATTATTCTGTCTTTTAATAATCTTGAGAATATATCGTAAGATCTTTCTCCCCTTCCTGTTTGTTCAATTACATAAGGTACTAAACTATTTTTTTCCATGTTAATCTCTCCTTTTTTATAATGTTTTTAAAAAGGTAATAACTATTTATATTATTCTACAAATAAGTTATTACCCCCTTCTTTTATTTATATTTATTTAATTTTAGCATTTTCAACTAAGAAATTGATTGTTTTTTCTACTTTTAAGTTATCACTTACATATTTAATTAGTTCTGGATTATCTTTTACGTCTTCTTCTTTTTTACCATAATTTTCTGCCATTTCTTTTATTTTGTTTGATACTTCTTCGTCTGTTACTTCAATAGAAGCATCTTTTCCTACAGCCTCTAAAACTAATCTAGATTTTACTGATCTTTCAGCTTGCTCTTTATTTTCATTTCTAAAATCATCCATAGTTTTATTCATCATTTTTAGATATTGATCTAATTTCATTCCTTGATAACTAAGTCTTGTTTCAATATCTCTAGCCATATTATCTAATTCTAATTCAATCATTCCTGATGGAATGTCTACTTTTGCTTCCTCACATACAGCTTTTATAACTTCATCTTCTGTTTCATATTTAGCTCTTGATTTATTTTGTTCTTCTTGCTTTTCTCTAATACTATTTTTTAATTCTTCTAAAGTATCAAATTCACTAACATCTTTTGCAAGTTCATCATTTATTTCTGGCATTTCTTTTTTCTTTATTTCATGTAACTTTACTTTAAACATTGCATCTTTCCCGGCTAAGTTTGGTGAAAAGTATTCTTCTGGGAATTTTACATTTATTTCTTTTTCTTCTTCTAGTTTCATTCCGATTATTTGATCTTCAAATCCTGGAATAAATGTGTTACTTCCTATTGTTAATTCATGATTTTCTGCTTTTCCACCTTCAAAAGCTTTGCCATCTACAAATCCTTCAAAATCTATAATAGTGATATCACCAGATTCTACTGGTCTATCATCTACTGAAATTAATCTTGCATTTTTCTCTGCCATATGTCCTAATTCATGTTCAACATCTTCATCAGATACATTATACTCTATTTTTTTAATTTGTATACCTTTGTATTTTCCTAAAGTTACTTCTGGTTTTGTTGCAACTATCGCTGTAAATATTAGGTCTTTTCCTTTTTCAATTTGAACTAAATCTATTTCTGGTTTACTTACAGCTTCTATCTCTTTTTCTTTTAATGCTTCTTCATAAGCACTTCCTGCTATTTCATTAAAAGCATCCTCATAGAATATTTGTGCTCCATAAGTTTTTTCAACTATTTGATATGGCGCTTTTCCTTTTCTAAATCCTGGAATATTAAAATATTTAGCATTTTTATTGAATACTGTTTTTATAGCACTATCAAATTTTTCTGCTTCTACTGTTATCTCTAGTTTTACTTCGTTATTCTTATCTGTTTTTTCTACTTTTACGTTCATTTAGTTTTCAATCCTTTCTTGTTTTCAAAAATTTAACTATGATATTATATCACATATTTAGTATTTTGCAAGAGGTAAAATGAGAAAAAAGGAACTGCCCCTTTTTTTCATTTTTTTAATTTATTTATTATTTTTTTGATGAATTTTATAAAAATATTCTCCTCTTTATATTCTACTAAACGCATATTTTCGTTATTGATGTTATTTTTAAATATATTATCAACATTATATTTATCTTTTAAATCTTCATGATATTTCGTTTCGTTTATATCCCAGTTTTCTTTTATTTCTTTTTTGCCTTCTTCGTTTGCAATGAAGCTATAATAAATTAATGCTATTAAATCTTTACTTT
This sequence comes from uncultured Clostridia bacterium, assembly GCA_947623865.1. Lineage (GTDB taxonomy): Bacteria > Bacillota > Clostridia > TANB77 > CAG-508 > CAG-452. Next base: position 13,669 of record CANQIC010000007.1, read on the forward strand.
CTTCTGAAATATTTTGCTCTTCTAATTTCTTTTCAGAATCAATAACACATTCAATATTCGAGTCTGCAGCATAATTTACTAATTCTTTTATTAAACTATTTGGTATTTTATTTATAATATTTTTATCACAATATGATAAAACTGTTAAGACTTCTTTTGATATTACATTAAAATTATTAACTTCTATCACCAATCTCATCTCCGTTTTTCATTAGTGTGTTTTTATCATTTTGCCTAAAACTTTTAAATTTATCAAATATCCTTTTGATTCTGGATGTTTTTCTTGTAGTTGCTAAACTTTTCATATCTTTTTCTCCATATTTTTCTTTTTCAACTGTTGGAGGAAGTAAATCAAGTGATGCAACTTGCAATCCGTGTGTTTTCTATCATTTTAGATACAAAATCAATTTTATCATTCGGTACAAATATAGTTTTTATTCTATTTATAGGGATCATGTCAATAACTCCAAGTTCAGGTATATCAGAACTAACTTTAAAAGTTCTTAAATCTTTTATATCATCTGATGAAATTCCTATTATGATTCCAAATGATTCTAAACTTGAATTTTCTGAAGGAGAAATTAATGAATATTTTAATGCTCTATCTATTTGATCAGTAAAACTTATAAACTCTCTTCTAACTCCATCTATTCTTGACCATTTTTCTCCAGTTAAAACTGGATTGTTCTTTTTATATGATTCATTTTCGCTAAGCATACCACCCTGTTTTATAATACCTGGTAATGCATTTAAATTTGTACCCTGATATAAATTTATATTATTATTTATGATTTGTTCAAAAGCACCAATATTATTACTAGCAAGTTTAATAAGTTCTGTTCTTCTTTTAAATTCTAAATATGGATTATCTTTTGAACTTGAACCTTTACAATCATATTTACCATACTTACCTTCATAAAATATTCCGTTTATTTTTTCTTTTGTTTCTTGGCTATTTATTTTATTTAGTATTTCGTTTAATTCTGTTTGTTCAAATTCATTTATTCTATCCATATTACATTCTGGAATATAAAAACTACTCCTATACTCTCTATTATCCATAGTAAACTCCTATACTTTTATTAAATCAAAATTTGTATAGTCACAACTTACCAATTTAAAGTTTATTCCATTTATATTTCCTTCTTTTGCTTCTTTGTGTGCTGTTTCTCCATGTAAATGCCCATATATACAAATTTTTACATTGTATTTTTTCATTGTTTCAATATAACTTAAATCTAAATCTTCATAACTATTAAATGGCGGATAATGCATACATACAATAATATCTTTTTCTTCACCGTATTTTTTTATTCCATCTTTTAAAGATAATTCTAATCTAGAAATTTCTCTTTTTATTAATCTTTTATCTTCTGATGTCTTTCCATCTTGCCATCCTCTTGTTCCAACAATAATTTTGTTATTATATTCATAGCTATTATTGTATATAAAATCTATATTATTAAAATTGTTTTCTTCTAAATACTTTCTCATCTTTTTAAGAGTTGTCCACCAATAGTCGTGGTTTCCTTTAAGCAAAAGTTTTTTACCTAGCAAACTGTTTAGATATTCAAAGTCCTTATATGTATCCTTTAAATACATTGCCCATGAGAAATCTCCTGGAAGTAATACTAGATCATTTTCTTTTACTTTTTTATTCCAATTTTCTCTTATCTTTTCAGCATGATTTTCCCAAGTCTCGCCAAATATATCCATTGGCTTATTGTCCACAAAAGATAAGTGCAAATCTGAGATTGCATATATAGACATATAAGATTTCTCCTCCCTGAATTTAAGTTTTTAACAAAATAGTTTTATATAATTTTTTCATAGCGTCCTTCTTCACCATAATTATTTTTTCAAAATAATTTTGGATTCGAAGCTACTTAATCAAAAATTATATTAAAACTATTTTGTCATCAAATATATATATCACAATTTTAAATTTGGTACTGCATTTAATGTAAAATCTGAGATGTTTCCTTCTAAATAATTATAGTACCCTGCTGATGCTATCATTGCTGCATTGTCTGTACACAATTTTAGCTCTGGATAATATATTTTTATATTTTCTTCTTTTTCCAATTTTGAAAATTCATTTCTTATATATGAATTTGCTGAAACACCTCCTGCAAGGACTAAATTAATTGGTTCATCCTGAAGGCGGACAGTGTCGTTCGTTCCTACAACGTTTGCAATGGCTTTTTTTACATTTTCCACTAATATTTCTGTAACTGTTTTTTGAAAACTTGCACATAAATCAGCTTTGTTCATATTTGGATCTTTATGATTTAGATTTATAACTGCTGTTTTTATTCCACTAAAGCTAAAGTCTAAATTGTCAAAATGTGTTTTAGGAAGTTCTATACAGGCAATACCTTGTTTTGCCATGTTGTCTACTTTTGGTCCACCCGGATATCCGAAGTCCTACTACTCTTGCTACTTTATCAAAGGCTTCTCCAATTGCATCATCTCTAGTTTTCCCCAACACTTCAAACTTACAATAGTCCTTCACATGTACTATCTGTGTGTTTCCACCTGACATCATTAAGCATAAAAATGGTGGCTTTAGTTCTTTGTATGTAATATAGTTTGCTGCAATATGTCCTTCTATATGATTTATTCCTACTAATGGTTTATTGTTTGCAAATGCTAAACCTTTAGCATATGATACTCCTACTAAAAGAGCTCCAACTAATCCTGGTCCATATGTACAAGCTATTACATCTATATCTTTTAATTTTAAATTTGCTTCTCTTAGGGCTTGCTTAGTTATTTGATTAATAACCTCTGTATGACATCTTGATGCAATTTCAGGTACTACTCCACCATATTCTGTATGTATATCTATTTGTGAATTTATTACATTAGAAAGAACTTCCCTACCATTTCTCACAACGGATACGGAAGTTTCATCACAACTTGTTTCAATTCCTAAAACAATAATATCTTCATATTTCATTTTATTTACCTTTCTTCATCTTTTTGGTATTTTCCCTTTGCATTTATATTTTGTTGTTTCTGACTTTTAAACAATTCTGCAAGTTTGCAAAAATGGCTTTCAACTTCTTCTACAGTAGTGTCTTGATTTATTGCTTGTCTCAGTATTACTGTATTAATAGGATATCTGTTATTATATTGTAGTATTATAGATTTTCTTTCAAATTCAACATACCTATTATCTACTTCCACTTTTTCAACAAATTGTACATTTTCATCTAATACAGATTCAACTAAACTATAATCTAATTTCCCCGTTTTCATCATATAGTCTATATTACCAATCTTGGTTGGATGTACAAACCACACCATATCTTCTCCTATTTGTTTATTGTTTGCATCAGCTATACTTTCTAGTTTAAGTATTATTTCCTTGTTTACATTTGATAGGCTATCAAAGTCAATCATTATCCATGCGTATCCGATTCCAGCATCTTCAAATGTTGGTACATCTAATCTATTACCATAACAAGTACAACCAGTACAAAGTGCGACAGATTCTAATTTTGATGTATCAAATAAAAACTGTTCCTTATTACTATCATGATTTAAGATATCTTCTTTTTTCTTTGGCTTTTCTCCTTCTTTCACAATATTATTTTTATTAGCACTGCTCATAACTGTTTTTATCCCTTTTCTAAAAAAGATTTTACATGCCTTTTTTAATGGTTCTTCAATTATTTCATCTATTACTTTTTCAGCATTTTCTTTTTGATGCAGATTTATTCCTACATTATTTATTGGTTCAATATCTCTTATAAACACTTTTTATTCTCCTTATAGTTTATTTCACATAAATAATCCAACTAGCTTAGCAACTATCCAGTTCATTCCAGTAAATACTGCATTAAATATTGGAGTTAATATTACAGATGATAAACCTGTTACAAAAAGTATTAAAAATACTATATAAAATATTTGTTGATTTCTATAAAACCATTCTTTACCCTTGTATGGCAAAAAATGCATTAATATTTTTGAACCGTCAAGTGGTGGAAGTGGTATTAAGTTAAATACTCCTAGTCCTATGTTTATAGATACTGTATATGTTATTACTGCAAATACTACTTGTTGCCACATAGTAGAAAGTCCTGTTAAAGCATCTGTTACAACAAATAATAAATAGTATATTATTAAAAATACAAATGCTAATATAAAATTCATTATAGGTCCTGCTGCAGATACAATTGCTTCTGCTTTAGAAATAGAGTATTTTCCATTAAAGTTCCTTGGATCTATCTGTACTGGTTTTCCCCATCCAAATCCTGCAACAATTAAGAATACAAAACCTACTGGATCTATATGACTTAATGGATTTAAGTTAAGTCTTCCTTGCACTTTTGGTGTTTCATCTCCTAATTTATCTGCTGCCCACGCATGAGCATATTCATGAAACGTAAGAGCTATTAAAACTCCTGGTACTGTTAATATTAAATTTAATATACCATTAGTTCCAGCACTTATTAGCCATAATCCTAATATTACTACTAAAATAATAGTAAGTGTTTTTTTATCAAACATAAAATTAAACATATATATCTCCTTTGTATTTTATTTGATCAAAAGATTTTTAATACAGCTATACGATTATATTTATTATAATCAATTAAATAATATTAATTTTTTGTTCTTTTATCTTTTTTATATTATTATTTCTATTTCTGCATAATGCAACTATCGCTGATACTAATTGTGATGTTTCTTGTAATGCCCCAACATATGCCTTAACAACTATATCATATATAGCCCATCCAAATCCAACTAGTCCAGTTGTTATTCTTATTATTTTTATATTATCTTGCCACATTCCATATGTATAAATTACTGTAACTAATATTGGAATTAAACTCCACATATTTTGCCAACTTATACTTCCTGATATTACTGCCACAATTTCAAAAATTATTAATACTATAAATGATGGCTTTGCATCTTTCTTTTTAAAGAAGTAAAACACTAAACATCTTATTGTATTTATAATCGATATTACTGCTCCTGTTAATGCTCCAAGTAAAAAGAATTGTGCTGTAGCAACTGCATTAGCTAAGACACTACACATAACAATTTTTTCTTTGGTTTTAAAGTGAACACTTATTACAGTTAATATTAAGACAATTCCTCCACATATTTGTGCTAATATGAATAACATATTTTATTCTTCCTTTCAAAATTGTTATTTAAAGAGTTAATACTATATACTTAAATTTTATCTTTCAATATTTGTCTCTCCAAATAACTGATACAGTTCTCTAAATATATTTCCTTTTAATTCTTTTTCGCTTTGTACAACTGGTATATTTAAGTGCATAAAACTATCTGAATCTCCTGGATAACTATTTATTCTTGCATTAGTATAATGATTTAATAGTCTTCTAAATGTCAATAGCAATCTTTCTGTCTTTAATTCACTTATTAGGTCCTCTTTTCCAATATTATCTTTGAGATATTTACTTTCTATTTTATATTGTTCAGGATCTACTTTTATTTCCCATTCTGTCCACTTTTTATCAAATTCTAATGATTGTTGTTTATGCCTTTTTTGATGATATTCATAATCAAGTACATATAGACTTGGAACCTCTATTTCAGTAATATTATGTTTGTGTAGAAGATTAATAAAAAGGCTCAATACTAATAAATTTTTTGGTTCAACTTTATAGGTATCTTCTTCTGGCACACCTGAATTCACTTTGTATTTTTCTCGATTTACTTTTTTATTTATATCATTTTTTTCATTATTTATATTCTGAATTGATCCAATAGAGCAAACTTTCTTTCCATCTTTTTGATAAATTCCATATCTTATTTTAGGAAGACTGTAATGTGGTCTATAAAATAATTCTGTGTTTTTATAGTATTTTTTATCATAAATTGTAAATCTTATTTCTCTCGAATTTTCGTCCCAAGTTCTTGCAATACCATTTTCTACATAAAGAATATGATTATCTAAAAAATTTACTGGTCCTAAATAAGTTTCATTATCATATTTTTCAAATGTTTTATCATTTATCATCTCTACTTGTCTTCTTAAAAATTCCTCTGGGTTATTAAAATCATCTGGTGTAGCTCTTAACCAAATTTGTTCAAAACAATTATCTTTCTCATATCTTGTAAACCCTGACATTTTTGTTCTTAAAAAATATAACTCAATATCTCTTTCATAAAATTGTCTTAATAGTTCAAAAAATTTTTTATAATCTTCTACTATCATAACTGGAGATAATGTGTTTCCGTCAGACTTTTTCTTAATACTTTGTAATATTTTTTGTGATTCTTCCTTATAAAAATCATATTTCTTTGTATAATTATACAAAATATCTTCTATAAATTTAATTGCTTCATCTTCTCTGAATTCAAACCTAAAATTAGGTAATTCTTCACTAAATAATATTTTATACAGGTTATCTGTAATAAATTCTCTTGTTACATTTTCAAAAGTAGGCTTCCAACATTCTGCTATGGTGCCATAATATGATTTCATATTAATCTCCCTTTTTAACTTTTATTTTTAGTATTTCTTAAAACTTATTATAAGCTATTTTACTAATTTAATGGCTTCATTGAGCAAATATGTAAATTTCGTGTAATATGCTTGTTTACTATTGTTTATCCTATTATTTTACTTTCAAAAAATGCTAATTTAATGCTATGCCATTAAGTTTATTAAACTTCTTTAAGATTTATTAGATAATTTAAGTTCTGCATTATCTAATTTATTATTTTTATTAAATAGCAAATTTTCAAAAAACATTATTAAATATTTGTTATCTTCTTCAATTCCATTTGAAATGTTGCTATAATTTGCTCTAACCAAAGCATTTCTAAAATACAATGAATTATCTTTGAATAGTTCGTTATTAACATCAAAACCTTTACTATTCAAATATTTTTGTATAAATAGAGCAGTAGTTCTTGTATTTCCTTCGCCAAAAGGGTGTACTTGCCAAATGTGTGCTGTAAATTTGCATAATCTTTCTAATTTTTCTCTTTCTGTTTTTTCTGTATATCTTTGATTTGCTTCTTCTTCAAAATCATATTTTAAAGTTTCTTCAATCATAGAATAATCTGCATATTGTACTGATTCTCCATTTAAAATTGACTCTTTTTTTGTAATGTTATAATCTCTAAATTCTCCAATGTATTTTTCATCGATTCCTATATCTATGTTTTCAAATAACTTTTTATGATATTGTTTCAATGTTAAATAATTAAATGTAAATGCATTATCATTTAATATTTTTACTATTTTTACTGACACTTCATCTGCTTGTCTTTCACTTTTATCTGTTTTTTTGTTGTCAGCATTTTCATAATACTTTCTTACTTGTTCTTCAACAACCTCATAACTTTTCTTACCAACAATATTTTCAGTTGCTAAATCTACCATATATTTAGAAGGTGTAAGATTATCTACTGCTTGCAATCCAAATGCAATATTCCAGTTTAATTGACGTTCTTTAGAATCTTTGGTTTCACCAATTTTTTCATATTTAATTTTATCTAAATAGTTTTCTTTCATTGAGAACTCCTTTAATTTTATTCTTTTATAAAATTCTTTTCTGTGTCACAATATAATGTAATTGTTTTTACAATTAATTTATAATTCTATATCATGTTTAATACTATCTTTACATACTATATTTATAATCTCGTCTGCACATTCTTCAGCAGTTTTCCCATCCGTTTCGCATATATGACTTGCTAACTGTTCATTGTATCCACAATCTATAAAATGCTTATTATGTTCTATCTTCTTTGAAGGGTTTTTATGATGTTCCCTTACTCTTATTCTTTCTGCTAATATTTTTTCACTTATTTCTGGATTTCTACTTGGTTCTATTAAAACTACATTTTTAAACTTTGACATCATTTTCTGTAATTGCATTCTATAAATTAAATTTTCTTGTATTGAATGACCTGCACCAAAATTTATTATTGAAGGTTCTTTTAATTCAGAAAGAACATATCCTACAAGTGCTAGTTCTCGTAATTTAAACCCATCGATAACACTTATTCTGTCATAATATTTCGCTAATTGTTCTCTACTATCCAATGATACTAAAGGCATTCCAGTTTTTTCCGACATTACTTTACTTATAGTGGATTTTCCTGCACACATTGGTCCAATAAAAATTACTGATTTATCTGTAACTGTTTTAGGAATATCTTTACTTATTATTTCTTCACATTTTTCTATAGTATCCCTCATTCGAATTAAATTTCTTTCTAATTCTTCTCTAGGCATATTTTGCTGCAAACATAAATCTACTACTTGTCCTTTTAATTCTGGAGTAATAAATTGAATTCCATTACTATATTGTTCTATCAATTGCATTATTTCTTCTCTATTCATTTTATTTACCTCATATTTTTAATGCTATTTTAATGCTATCAGACAAATTTCATTAAAATTTTGTCTTTTTATGTGTTATTTATAAAACTGCTACAATGCTTTATTTTACTGTCTTTAAGTCTTTTTTAAACCTATTAAAACTTTTTAGAATTTTTCAAATGTTCTATGCCAATGGTTTCATAGTTGGGAACAATAATACATCTCTTATTGATGCTGAATCTGTAAGAAGCATTATAAGTCTATCTACACCTATTCCAAGTCCTCCTGTCGGTGGCATTCCATATTCTAATGCTTGAATAAAATCTTCATCCATATCATTTGCTTCTTCATTTCCAGCTGCTTTTTGTTTTGCTTGATCTAAGAATCTTTCATATTGGTCTATTGGGTCATTTAATTCTGAATAAGCATTTCCATATTCCCTTCCGCCTATAAATATTTCAAATCTTTCTACTAATCTTGAATCAGATGGTTTTCTTTTTGTAAGTGGTGATACTTCTACTGGATAGTCATATATAAATGTTGGTTGAACTAATGTCTCTTCAACTTTTTCTTCAAATACTAAGTTAATTACATTTCCTCTTGAAAGTGGTCCCTCTACTTCTATTCCTAATCCTTTAGCAGTACTCACTGCATCTTCATCTGATTCTATTGTATTAAAATCTACACCTGTTACTTCTTTTATTGCATCTATCATAGTTATTCTTTTCCATCCTGGAGTTAAGTCTATTGGTGTTCCTTGATATGTTATTTTTGTTGTTCCAAGAACATTTTGTGCTACTGTTGAAATAATTTCTTCTGTTATATCCATCATATCATTGTAGTCTTCATATGCTGAATATAATTCTATGTTTGTGAATTCAGGATTATGCTTTATTGATATTCCTTCATTTCTAAACATTCTACCTAGTTCATATACCTTATCAAATCCACCAACAATTAGTCTTTTTAGATATAACTCATTTGCTATTCTTAGATACATGTCCATATCTAATGTGTTGTGATGTGTAATAAATGGTCTTGCAGCAGCACCACCTGCTATTGTATTTAATATAGGAGTATCTACTTCTACATATCCCTTTTTGTCTAATACATTTTTTATTTCTTTTATTATTTTGCTTCTAATCATAAATGTTTCTTTTACTTCTGGATTCATTATTAAATCAACATATCTTTGTCTGTATCTTAGTTCTGTATCTTTTAATCCATGGAATTTTTCTGGAAGTGGTCTTAAAGATTTTGTAAGAAGTACTACTTCTTTTGCATGTACAGATATTTCTTCTGTTCTTGTTTTAAATACAAAACCTTTTATTCCAATAATATCTCCTATGTCATATGTTTTGAAAGCTAAATAACTTTCTTCTCCTAAATCATTTATACTAACATAGCTTTGGATTTTCCCTGTTGAATCTTGTATAGTACAAAAAGATGCTTTTCCCATTATTCTTTTTGCCATAATCCTACCAGCCACTGCTACATCTTTTCCTTCTAATTCATCATAACCCTCTTTAACTTCTTTACTTAAATGTGTTCTATTATATTTTGTTATTTTAAAAGGGTCTTTTCCTTGTTCTTGTAACTCTTTTAATTTTTCTTTTCTAATTGATATTAAATGATTCTCATCTAATTGTTCTTGATTATTAACATTATTTTCTGCCATGTTTTCAACTCCTTAAAAAACTTATTTTAATATTATATAACAGAAAGTGGTAATTGTAAATATTTAAGTATATAAAAAATAATTGGAAAAACTTTACATTTTATATTGTTTTTAGTATAAGCTTTATATATAATAAACATGCCGACTTGCTTAAGTGACAGGAAGGAGGTTCATATTTTTGAAAGACTTCACAAAATTGCTACAACTTATATTGATTTATTACATAATAAAGCATTTAAGTAAGTAGCACAAGAAAAAGACTAGGTAAAGTTTGTAGGCTTCCTAGTCTTTTTTGTTCATATCAATTACTTGACTTCACTTTGCAATTGCTATAATTATAATACTATATTTTATTATAAATGTCAATACTTTATTATATTAAATATCTTTGGTGACCCGTACGGGAATCGAACCCATGATTCAGCCTTGAGAGGGCTGCGTCTTAACCGCTTGACCAACGGGCCATGTAAGTATATTTATAACATTGTTTGTACGTTCTTGTCAATAGTTGATTTTGCAAATTTGTGAATATAGATAAATTGTTGTTTGTTTCATGTTCGGAAAATTCAGGACAGTCCCAAAAATCCCCAAAATTGGTGATTTTTAGGGACAGTCCCTAGGATTTTCCTCTCACAAACAAATTACAATTTATCACTATCCCTTGCTAATTAACTCTTTTGCATATTGAATTGATACTTTTGTAATTTCTCCACTTGCTATCCTTGCAATTTCTTCTACCAAGCTATTATCTTTTAACAAAAATACATTAGTTTTTGTTTTTCCTTCTTCTACTTCTTTATTTATATAATAATTACTATCACCTTTTGCTGCTATTGTTGCTAAGTGTGTTACACATATTATTTGATGATTTTTTGCTATTTGTTTCATCTTTTCTGCAACTTTACTTCCAGCTATTCCACTTATTCCTGTATCTATTTCATCAAATACTAACGTTTCTACTTCATCTACATCTGCAAGTACCCTTTTTATGGCAAGCATTATCCTAGACATTTCTCCACCTGATGCAATTTTTGTAAGTGGTTTAAAATCTTCCCCAATATTTGTCATTATTAAGAATTCTATTTCTTCTTGCCCATTTTCGGTAAATTCATTCGCTTCATTATAATTGATATTCACTTTAAATTTTGTATGTTTCATTTCTAAATCTACCAAATCTTTTTCAATTTCTTCTGATAATATTTTACTAATTTTTTCTCTAATTTCATGCATTTGCTTACATTCATCTTTCATTTCAATTTCAAGAAAAGATAAATCTGATTTTAATTTATTTGTATATTCTTCTAGATTTTCTATTTCATATATTTCTTTTTCTACATCTTCTTTATATTTTAAAATCTCTTGAATATCATTACCGTATTTTCTTTTCATTGAATATATAAGATTAAGTCTTGATTCTACTTCGTCAATTTCTTTATCATCAAAATAAATGTCTTGTGCAAATCTCGATATGTTTCTTCCACAGTCTTCCAAATCATAATATATACTTCTTATCTTTTCTGCTGATGATTTATATTCATCATTTATATTCTCTATTTTTTCTAATGCCTTCATTGCAGATGTAATAGAGTCAATAGATACATTTAAAATTTCATTTTCTGCTATACCTAAATTTTTTGAAAGTTTTTCTGCATTTAATATTTTTTTCTTTTTTTCTTCTAGACTATCTTCTTCCCCTTTTATTAAATTTGCTTCTTCTATTTCATTTACTTGATATTTAAGCAAATCTAATTTTCTTTGTTTTTCTTTATCATCTCCGTAGTTTTTTGCTATTTCTTCTTTTAATCTTTTATATTGCTTATACTTCTGTAAATAATCTAATTTTAAATCTTTCAGGTTGTTTCCAGCAAATTTGTCTAAAAGTTTTATATGTACAGTTGGATTTAATAATGACTGATTATCATGTTGTCCGTGAATATCTAATATTTTCGATACAAAACTTTTAAGTTCTGAGACTGTTACCATTCTTCCATTTATTTTGCATAAATTTTTTCCATTTATATTTATTTCTCTTGATAATATGATATCTTCATTATTAATTGATACGCTCATTTCAACAAATGAATAATCTTCGCCTTTTCTAATCATATCTTTTAAAAATCTTCCGCCTGCTAAAATTTCGAGTGAATCTATTATAAGAGTTTTACCTGCACCTGTTTCTCCTGTTAAAACATTAAATCCTTTATTTAAGTCGATGCTTATTTCATCTATAATCCCAATATTTTTTATATGTAATGTGTTTATCATATTACCACCTCTTAACTTTATGTGGATATAATATAACAAACATTTGTTTTTGTCAATAATATTTCTATATTTATTTATAAAGAAAGAGACTTAAAATTATAATTAATTTTTATAATTACAGTTTTAAGTCTCTTTCTTTTGTATCTTATTGAAATTTTAAGTTTATCTACTATCATTATCACTTCGTTTTGATTCTTCTTTTATGCTCTCAATTCCTTGAACTTCAACACTTTTTTGTCTTACATTTACTAATTCAGAATTTGGTTTATATGGTGCATATTCTTCATGAAATTCAAATTCTAATAACTTATCTTCTAATGACTCAATTTTATCATATAGATTAACTATTTTTTGCTCAATTTCTATTTTTTTCTTTTTTATTATTGTAGCATCTAATTGCCCTTGTAGATAATTCATCTTCATTTTTAAATCTATTATTTCAGATCTAATACTTTCCCTTTGTTCATAACTTTTTAATAAATTACTTTTGTTTGAAGTATCAGATTTCTTTTTTAATTCTACTATTGATGGCTCTATTAAAGATGTAATTTTTTGACCTTTTTCTAATACTGAATTTACTGAAGGTTGCATAAGTGTTTCATCATTTATTTCTAAATTTTCTAACTCTTGTTTTAAGCTATTTAAGTTGTCTATATATTTTATTATTATGCCTTTCTCATCTTCTTCTGATTGGAATCCTATATTCATTCTTCTTGCTAAATCTTTAAAGATTTCAGACACCCTTGTGATATCATCTTTAGTTTCTGGTAATTTAGTTTTTATTAAACTTTCTATGTATTGTATCATTCTATTTCTTTCTTGTTCTGCACTTTCTACAATTTTTCTTATACTTTCTTCTCTTCCAGGTTCCATATATAATCCTCCTCATATATTAACATTATATACATTTATTTAATATTTCATCTAGTCTTTCTTTTTGATCAGTTAAATATAAATATCCTATTAGTCCTTCAAATGCTGTTGCATACATATAATCTGCTGGATCTGCATTTTTAGGCAAGTGATGATTTTCAGTATTCCTAGTTCTTCTTATAATTTCTTTTTCTTTATCTGTTAAAATGTTTTGCAAATCTTCTAAAATTTTTGCTTGTGCTTGTGCTTTTACGTATTTAATTGTTTCTATATGTAATTTATGTGGTTTTAATTTTGTTGTTTCTACTAGATGTGTACGTATAAACAACTCATATACGCTATCTCCCACATATGCCCATACTAATGGCGACATTAAATTTACTTCTGTTTCATTTTTCATATACTTTCTCCAATGTTATTTTTCCTAATTTTCCATTTCTAAAATCATTTAAAATGATATTTGCTGTCTTTTCTTCATCAACATTCCCACCTGATACTATTGCTCCTCTTTTTTTACCAATTAAATTCATAAGATTATACATTTCTTCATTTTCATCATCTGACTTAATTGTATCAATATCATTTCCTGTCAATTTATATCTTTCTATCAAATTTGATTTATAATTGTTATATAGATAAGTCAATAAATTAAATGCAATTTCTACAGTTTGTAATACCTCATCTTTTATAGAACCACTATAAGATAGATTTAATGCTACTTTTTCATCCTCAAATTTTGGCCAAAGTACACCTGGAGTATCTAATAGCTCTATATTATTTGCAATTCTTACCCATTGTTTTTGTTTAGTTACACCTGGCCTATTCCCTACAATTGTAGTTTTTTTATTACATAGTCTATTTATAAATGAAGATTTACCTACATTTGGAATTCCAAGTATCATTATTCTAATGTTCTTTTTTATTCTACCTTTAGATGCTGCTTTTTGCATATCCTCTTCCATTATATTTTCTATTTGCTTTAAAGTTTCTTTTATGCCTTTTCCTAAATTACTATCAGCTATAATTGCCTTAATTCCATTCTTTCTATAATACTCTACCCATCTATTTGTTTCTTTTTCTTCTGCTAAATCACTTTTATTTAATATTACTATTCTTTTTTTATTCGCAATTATTTTTTGTATGTCTGGATTTTTACTAGATACAGGGATTCTTGCATCTAATATTTCTATAACTACATCTATTAATTTTATATCTTCAATTATCTGCTTTTTAGTTTTCAGCATATGTCCTGGATACCAGTTGATATTCATTTTATTTTCGTCCATCTTTTCACTTCCTTACAATTCTAAGTTAACTCAATACTTTTAATATTTTAACATAAAAGCAAGCCATTTTCAAATAATTGCTTGCTTAAGATAAATTGTAATTTGTCGTTATTATTTAAATTAAATTTCATTTTTTTTCTTAAATATACTTTTAAAAAATTTTAATATTTTTATGTACCATTTTTCTTCTTTTATAACAGCCGGTAGCACTACTTCTTGATTATCATCAGTGGTAGTTACATTTATTCCATTTTTAAATATTTTATTTGGATTATATTTTTCATATTTTTCTTTATCTGTTTTTTCCTGATTTTGTCTTAATAAATTATTTAAAGTATCTCTTTGCTTTTGAGTTGCAAAATAATCTCTAAATAATATAACAAGTAAAGCTTCTGCTTCTTTAGATATATATTGTTGATTTAAATCAATTTGAGGATTAATTTTATAATTATAGCTTGTATCCATATTCTCTTCATAAAATCTTATTGTTTCACTTGGTATTTTTGAATATTCTTCTTCAGAAAAGTGACTTATAATTTCTAACACTTCTGTATAAGCTTTAGCATATTTTTCATTCATCTCTTGCTAATTCCTCCATATTTCTATCATTGCTATTTTCTCTATCTGCTTTTTGTATATCTTCTATATTAATACCATCCATTATGGATTTTGATACTGCATCTTTCATAGAAATTTTATCTTTTGATTTTATGTATTCTAGCATTTCTGCTAAATCACTATTATTATTTCTTATAATATCTTCTTTTCCGGGATTTTTTTCAAGAATTCTATTATAAATATATTGAATAATATCCAAAGAAGTTTTCCCCATTGATGTAACAACCATAGATAATTTATCTGAACTAATATTATGATTTTCTTTTCCTTTTATGTCAAAATCTGACCCCAAGCCATGAATTTCATCTCTTGTAAAATCTTCTCCCTCTTTTGCATCAACTTTTAAATATATTTCATCTCTAAATCTCTTTTCCATTGCGTCATATACTAATTCTGGGCTTACCTTATTTGTATTAGAAAAATCATTTATTTTAAAATATTTTCTATACTCTTCTGGTATGTCACATACTCTTAAGTTTTTAAACATATGAATAAATGAATTCTTTATTCCTAATATTCCTTTTCCACCTCGTGATAAGCAAACCCTCGGTTTATCATTTACCATTTTCGAGGCATCTCCAATTTGGGCTATTAATCCTTTTTCATCTATTGATTCTAAATTATCTTTTGCTGTAAAATGAAAAAATGAATTATTTAAATCTATATTTTCAATATTTAAACTATTCATTATTAATTATCTCCTTATTATATTATAAATAAAGTATAATTATATATTTCCTAAAATTTATACTGGTTTCTATCTGCTCTATCATCATATTGTCTATCATAATCTTTATTTTTATAAAACCAATCTGTCTTTTTATCTTTTCCAGTTCCTGTTCTATCTTTATTTAAAAATATATCCATTACAGTTAAAAATGGTATTAATACACCTAAAAAAGATACAAATAAAGTTAAATAATCTGATACAATAGGTTGTCCATTTATTATATTCATTACTCCATTGAATAAATCTGTTCCAAAATACAATCCATATGCCACAAAATATACTAGTGCTCCTATAATATTTCTTTTTATAATAAATATCATACAAATTAGTGTAAGGAAAAGTAAAATTATTTCTGTGATAAAGTTTAATGGTTGTATTGGAAAATTCCAGTTCATTGTATAAGCAAGTGCAATTACTAGTCTAAGAAGCCAAAACATTCCTCCAAACATTGTTATCAAATAACTAAACATACTTGTCATATGTGTTTCATCTCCCTTAAATTATTATATTAAATATATTCTAACACAAACATTTTTAAATTACTACATCTCTTTTTAGTAATTTGTTTTTTATAACTCCTAATCCTACAAATTTGCTATTATTGTATATTCTATACAGACCGTCTTCCAACTCATGTGTTAATTGCACTCCATTTAAAAACAATTCTAATTTTCTATCATTTAAGTCTATCTTGATTCTATTTAAAAATATTTTCTCTATAGATATTATTTTTTCTTCAATATTTATATTGTTTAAGTCTTTTAAAGAAACAGCATTTTGAATTTTAAATGTATTTACTTTTATTCTTTTAAGCTCTTTCATATATCCAATTGTTCCTAATTTTTTTGCTATATCCTCACAGAGTGTTCTTATATATGTACCTTTTGAACATTCCACTTCAAATGTTATTTCAGTATTATAACACTCTTTTAATTTTATATCGTATATTTCTATTTCTCTTGGTTTTATATGTACCTGTTTCCCCTCTCTTGCATATTCATAAAGTTTTTTTCCTTCTACCTTTATTGCAGAATAGATAGGTGGAATTTGATTTTGTTTTCCAATAAAACTTTTAAGCACATTTTCTATTTTCTTTTTACTAATATTTTCAAAGCTATTATTTTCTTCTATAATTCTACCTTCTGAATCACCCGTATCTGTTTTTTTACCTAATTCAATTGTAGCAATGTATGTTTTTTCATGCTCCACTAAATATTTAGAAATTTTTGTTGCTGTTCCAATTAAAATTGGCAAAACACCGGTAGCATTAGGGTCTAACGTACCGGTGTGTCCTACTTTTTTAATATTTAATTTTTTTCTTACTACATTTACTACATCATGTGAAGTATATCCTTTTGGTTTGTTTATTATCAATAATCCATCCATTTATTGTTACCTCAAATACTTTTTGCATTCTTCTATTATTTTTGTTTTTGCTTGTTCAAATGGAAGATTTATATTTCCTCCAGCTGCTCTTATATGCCCTCCTCCTCCAAAGATTAGACATATATCTGAAACATTAACATACTCATTAGAACGAAGAGAAATTTTATAACCATTATCAGTTTCTCTTAAAAATATTGAAACTTCTACCCCTTCTATATCTCTTCCCATTTCTACTATTCCATCATGGTCATTATTTCCTGCTCCTAATCTTTCTTCATCTTCTTTAGTTATATATGTAAAAGTTAATTTACCATCTTCTAGAAATTCTAGTCTGTTAAGAGCTATTCTAGTAAGTTCAAATCTTGTTTTTGATATTGTTTGTAATACTTTTTTATATACATCAGAAACATTTACTCCTCTATTTAAAAGTTCTGCTACAAATTCAAATGTTTCTGCTGTTACTCCTTTATATTTAAATCCACCTGTATCTGTAATTATTCCTGTAAGAAGGCATGTTCCTATTTCTTTATCTATAATTATACCTAACGCTTCAAGAACAATTATTAAGATTTGGCTACATGCTGGTGATGTAGGATTAACAAAGTTATAGTCTGCAAACATTGTATTTGAGCTATGATGATCTATTGATATTTTTGTATTCGCATTCTCAAAATATTTTGCAAATCCATTTAGCCTTTTTATATCTCCTGAGTCTAAAGCTATTGCTAAATCATATGTTTCACTTCTTCCCTCTTTTTTTATCTCTTTACTATTAGGTAAAAATTCAAATGTTTTAGAATACTCAGGTATAATTACATCAACATCTTTTCCTAATTGTTTAAGTCCAGTATATAAAGCTAAACTACTTCCAATTGCATCTCCATCAGGCATTTCGTGTGTAAGTATCACAATGTTTTTTGCATTATCTATTTCTTCAACAATATTATCTAAAGTCATATTAATCTCCTTTTCTATTTGTCTTATTCGGTTTGAGGAACAAACCTTATTCGGATGAGGGACAAACCTCAGTCATAGGCATTTCTCATAGATTGAGGCATTTCCCTCGTTTCAATAGTATTCCTCATAGATTGAGGTATGTCACTCGTTTTTATTAATATCCTTCATTATGTCTTTTAAGATTGTGTCTATCTTCTCTCCATACTGCATTGAATCATCTAATTCAAATACTAATTCAGGTGTAACTCTTAAATTTATTTTTTCAGCTACTCTACTTCTAATAAATCCAGAAGAGGATTTTAGCCCAACTAATGTTTGCTTTATATTTTTAGAATTAAGTATGCTTACATACACTCTAGCATATCTTAAATCTGGAGAAATTTTAACAGATGTTACACTAATCATTCCTGTTACATTTGAATTAGTAACTTCATAATTAATTATATTGCTAATTTCTCTTTTTAATTCTTCATTTATTCTATTAAGTCGGTTATTTCCGTTTTGCTTTTTCATTTTATCTCCTTTGCTAATGTATAAGAATACATCTTGGTGCTAGGTATTCCTCATAGATTAAGGTATGTCCCTACTGTGAATAAGTAATATCAGTTTTCTATCTTATCGCCTTATTGTATCTTTTTTTATTCTAAAACGAATCAAAATTAGTAGATTATGCATTTTAACGAATGAGTAAAACCAGAGGTGTGCGTGTGCACAATCTGTATTATAAAGCGAAACAAATTAGGTATATTGCTAGGAAAACAAATAAAAATTTTTGAAACTATACACTGTATGTTGAAAAAATTTTTATACAGTTTGACAACGCAAGATGCCTGATTTCATTCACTTTACCCTACTGTTTTACTTGTTCCATTATATAAGCCTCAATAATATCCCCTTCTTTAATATCATTATAATTTTCGATTTGAATTCCACACTCATATCCTGATGCTACTTCTTTTGCATCATCTTTCATTCTTTTTAATGATATTAATTTACCATCATGTATTACAACATTGTCTCTTAATACTCTTACTCCTGCATTTCTTGCAACTTTTCCATTTGTTACATAGCATCCTGCAATTGTACCAACATCAGAAATTTTAAATGTTTGTCTTACTTCAGCATTACCAATTATTACTTCTTTGTATACTGGATCAAGCATTCCCTTCATTGCAGCTTCAACATCTTCTATAGCATTGTATATTACAGAATATGTTTTTATTTCTACCTCTGATTTTTCAGCCATATCTTTTGCTATTGGCTGTGGTCTTACATTAAATCCTATAATTATGGCATTTGAAACATTTGCAAGTGTAACATCACTTTCTGTTATTGCACCTACATTTGCATGTATTACTTTAACTTTTACTTCATCATTAGATAATTTTTCTAATGATTGTTTTACAGCTTCTACTGAACCTTGAACATCTGCTTTCACTATAATATTTAATTGTTTCAAGTTTCCTTTTTCTATTTGATTAAATAAGTCATCTAATGTAACTTTCGTAGTTGCATTTAAAGCTTTATCCCTTGCCTGACGTTTTCTTCTTTCCATTAAGTGTTTAGCAGTTTTTTCATCTTTTACTTCATAGAATGTTTCTCCTGCTTCTGGAACTTCTGCAAGCCCTGTTATTTCTACTGGTGTTGATGGACCTGCTTTTTTAACTTTTTTTCCTTTATCATTTGTCATTGTTCTTATTCTACCTATAACAGAACCAACTAATATTGTATCACCAATGTCTAATGTACCACGTTGTACAAGCATTGTAGCTACTGGTCCCTTTGATTTATCTAGTTTTGCCTCTATAACTACACCTTTTGCTTGTTTTTTAGGATTAGCTTTTAATTCTTTCATATCAGCTACTAATAATACCATCTCTAGCAAGTTATCTATATTTATTCTTTTCTTTGCTGAAATTGGTACAAATATTGTGTCTCCTCCCCATTCTTCAGAAACTAAATCATATTCAGCAAGTTCTTGCTTAACTTTATCAGGATTTGCACCTTCTACATCAATTTTATTAATTGCAACAATTATTGGTATTCCTGCAGC
This sequence comes from uncultured Clostridia bacterium, assembly GCA_947623865.1. Lineage (GTDB taxonomy): Bacteria > Bacillota > Clostridia > TANB77 > CAG-508 > CAG-452. The sequence continues at coordinate 33,847 of CANQIC010000007.1, forward strand.
TTTAGCATGGTTTATAGCTTCTATAGTTTGAGGCATTACCCCATCATTTGCAGCAACTACAAGTATTGCTATATCTGTTATTTGTGCTCCTCTTGCTCTCATTGCAGTAAATGCTTCATGTCCTGGTGTATCTAAAAATGTAATTTCTCTTCCATTTACCTCAACTTTGTATGCACCAATATGTTGTGTAATTCCTCCTGCTTCACCTTCTATTACATTTGTTTCTCTTACTGCATCTAAAAGTGATGTTTTACCATGATCTACGTGTCCCATAACAACAATTACTGGTGGTCTTGCTTTTAATTCTTCTTCTTTATCTTCACTATCATCAAATAGTATATCCTCATCTGTAACTACTTCCTTTTTATGTGCAGTTACACCAAATTCCCCTGCTACTAAAAATGCTGTATCAAAATCTAATTCATTATTTATTGTTGCCAAAATTCCATATCCTAGCAATTTTTTTATGATTTCACTACTTGTTTTTTTAAGTTCTGTGCTTAAATCCTTAACAGTAATTGTCTCAGGTATCGTGATATCAGTTAAATCAAATATTTTTTGTTTTACTCTATTTTCATTTTGTTGTAATTTCTTTTTACTTCTTCTTCCTCTTGTTGTAGTTAAATCATAATAATCAAGCATTGATCCTTCATCAAACATGTTTGATAATCTATTTTCTTGTTTTAAATCTTTTAATTTATGGCTACTTATTTCTTCATATCCATTTCTTCTTGATTTAGGAGATTTCCTATTTGTTCTTTCTTCATATCTATTATTTTTTTGTTTATCTATAGATTTATTAGAATATTCTCTTACACTTTCTTTTTCCACAATATCTGCTGACATAATGTTCTTAATATTCTTTTCAATTCCTTTTTCATCAAGAGGTCTTCTTCCAAAATTAGATTGTCCTTGTCCATTTCTATTAAATGGCCTATTGTTTTGACCATTTCTATTAAATGATTTATTTCCATTATTTTGAAAATCTCTATTAAATGGTCTATTTGTATTATTATAATTATTGTATGACCTATTATTATAGCCTTCTCTATTAAATGGTCTGTTTCCATTATTATATGGTCTTGTTTGGGTAGTGATATTGTTTCTTCTATCTTGTTGTTTTTCATTTACTGTATTTTCTTTTTCATCGCTCTTTTTTGCTGTTTCTTGTGGTTTTGGTTCTACTTTAATTTCATTTTTAGGTTTTTCTGGAGTAGTTTTCCTGCCAAATAATTCGCTTACCGTTAGAGGTTTGTTAGGTTTGTTTCTGTATACTATATTGTAATCCGTTTTTCTCTCTCTTTCAATAAATCCTACATCTCTATTTTGCTTCTTTTCAATTTTCTTTTCTTCTTTTATCTTTTCACTTTCATAATCCGATACAATTACTTCTCTTCTTATAATTACTGGACCTTCTTTTTTATCTTTTATCTCTTTTTTTACTCCTGAGAATTTTGATTCTATTTTTTTAGCATCTACTTCATCCACACTGCTCATATGTGATTTTACATCTAATCCTAATTCTAAAGCTTTTTCTAAAACTTCTTTACTATTTACTCCTATTTTTTTTGCTATTTCATGTATTTTAACTTTACCCAATAGTATCACCCCCACAATTTGCTTTCATATTAAGTATTTTATCTGTTTTACTTATCAATAATTACACCCCTTAAATTTTTGTAAATTTCTTCATCTATTTTAGTTTTAAAAATTCTTTCTAATCTTTTTGTTTTTATAAGTTTATCTAGACAATCTGTATTATCACATATATATGCACCTCTGCCAGATAACTTTCCGGTTTTGTCTATTGAAATATTACCTTCTTTATTCATAACAATTCTAATAAGATCACGTTTATCCTTTTTAGCATTGCAGCCCATACACATTCTTTGTACAATCTTTTTCATATTACTCATTTCCTTCTATAATTTCTTCTGTCTCGATTGTTTCTTCATTTTCTTGATTTTCTAATAATTCTCTAAATTGAGATTCACTTTTTATATCTATTTTCCAGTTTGTTAATTTTGCAGCTAGTCGAGCATTCTGTCCTGCTTTTCCAATTGCTAGAGATAATTGATCATCTGGAACTATAACTTGTGCAAATCTTTCTTCCTCTTTTATATCTACTGCCATTACCTGTGCTGGTAATAATGCTGATGAAATAAATATAGCTGGATCTTCATCCCATTCTATTACATCTATCTTTTCACCTTTTAATTCATTAATTATATTTTGTATTCTAATTCCTTTTTGTCCTACACATGAACCAACTGGATCAATATTTTCATTTATAGAATACACTGCAACTTTACTTCTAGAACCTGCGTCTCTTGCTACACTTTTTATTTCTATTAATCCTTCATATATTTCTGGTATTTCAAATTCAAATAATTTTCTTACAAAGTCTGGATGACTTCTTGAAACTAATACTTGTGGTGCACCTTTAATTCCTTTTTCTACGCTCACTACATAGGCTCTTATTTTATCATTTACTCTATATTCTTCAGTAGGTATTTGATCTTTCACAAGCATAATTCCTTCTAATTTCCCTAAATCTAATACTACTGTTCCCCCATCTGCCTTTTGTACAATTCCAGAAACTATTTCTCCTTTTCTATCATTGTATTCAGTAAATATCATGTTTCTTTCTGCTTCCCTAATTTTTTGTACTATTACTTGTTTTGCTGTTTGAGCTGCTATTCTACCAAAGTCTCTAGGAATAATTTCAAATTCTACTGTGTCTCCAACTTTTGCTTTTTTATTTTCTTTTTTAGCTTTTTCTAAACTAATTTGTAGCATTTCATCTTCTACTTCATCTACAACTTCTTTTACTGAATAAACCTTTATATCACCTGTTTCACTATCCATTGTTACTTTTACATTTTCAGCAGAATCAAAATTTCTTTTATATGCTGTTACTAGTGCTGTTTCTAATGATTCCAGCAAATATTCTTTGTTTATTCCTCTTTCTTTTTCTAGTTCTTCAATTGCAGTTATTAATTCTTTAGTTTCAATTGATTTCATTTTTCTCATCCTTTCTTTTACCAGTTATATACTGTTTTTATTTGTGATATATTTTTTCTATCTATTTTTATCTCTTGATTATTTAAGATAATTATATAGTCATTATTAAAATCTTTTAATATTCCTTTATATTGTTTTTTTCCATCCATTGCTTTAAATAACTTTATTTGAATTTCATTATCTATGTTATCTTTTAAATGTTTTTCTTTTCTTAAAACTCTTTCGACTCCAGGAGATGATACCTCTAAAAAATATTTCTCCTTAATATAGTCTTCTTTATCTAACAGTTCTGTTATGATATTACTTACCTTTTCACAGTCATTTAAGTCTATTCCCTTTTCAGAATCAATATATATTCTTAGAAAATAGTCTTTTCCTTCTTTAACATATTCGACATCATACAAATCATATCCTAAATTATTAACTATTTTAGATATCAATTTTTCAATTTTTTCTTCAATATTAGCCAATTAAATTTCTCCTTTTCAAAAGTTAAGAGTGGGATTTGTTCCCACCCTTCTAGTTATTTTAACATTTGCTTTAGTATTATATACTATTTATTAAAAAAAATCAAGTTTTTTCCAATAAAAAGTTATGGTTTTAAATAATGTATAATTACTTATTATTTATATACAATAATATATTATGAACCAAATTTTATTTACTAATGATAATAATTCAAAAAATAATAGGAAAAATGTTAAAAATTTAAAATTAATTTTTTTTACTTCATTAATTGTAATCTTTTTCTCACTTTCATATTATATATATGGTTATATAATATCTAATAAAAAAGAAAACATGTCTTCAATACTATTAAATAGTTTTAATATCCAACGTTTATATTCAGATGAAAATAATTATACTACAATACCTTTAAACAGTAATGAAGACTTCTTTGTGATTGGTAGTATAGAAATTCCATCTATACAAATTAATTATCCTATACTTTCTGATGTAAATAATGAATTACTAAAAATTTCTCCATGCAGATTTTATGGACCATACCCTAATGAAAATGGTAATTTGTGTATTGCGGCTCACAATTATGATGATAATCGTTTTTTTAGTAATCTTAATAAATTAAATATTGGAGATAAAATCAATATATATGATTCTAATAATTCTTTAATTAGCTATTATGTTTATAATAAATATGAAACTAATAAAAATGATACTTCATGCACTTCTCAAAATACTTATGGAAAAAAAGAAATAACCTTAGTTACATGTAACAACTTAAATGGTAACAGATTAATTGTTAAAGCAAAACAATAAAGGCTATCTTATTGAATAGCCTTTATAAATTTATTTGTATTCATTTTATTACACATTATAATCTCTTATTTTTTTGTATGCATAAATTGCAGATACTCCACATATTGCTATTATTATTACTACTGAATAATCTATTCCTGTATATGGTATGGCTGTTGTTGTATTTGTATTATTATTTACATTTGCATTAATATTTGTATTTGTATTAACATTTGTATTTGTGTTTGTGTTATTTGTTGTTTCACCAATTTCTTCAAAATTATTATTTTCTGTATTGTTATTTGCCATTAAACTGTTAATATCTGGTGTTCCTTCTGTTGCAAATGCACTTGTAGTAATAGTTAAAACTAATGCAATAATTGCTATTATACATATTATTAATTCTTTTGTTTTTGACATTTTACCTATCTCCTCTTTATTTTTATAATATTATTATAAATTGTTCTCTTATATTTATACAACATTTTTCAAAAAAATGCAATACCTTTTTTAAATTTTTTTTAAATTTTTTATTTTTTATACATTAAATTTAAATAATACTATGTCTCCTTCTTGCATTATGTATTCTTTTCCTTCTGATCTTACTAATCCTTTTTCTCTAGCAGCAATCATTGAGCCCTCTTTTATTAAATCATAATATGATACAATTTCGGCTTTTATAAATCCTCTTTGTATATCTGAATGTATTTTTCCTGCAGCAATTGGTGCTTTCGTTCCTTTTTTTATTGTCCAAGCTCTAACTTCTGGTTCTCCTGCTGTTAAGAAAGACATTAGTCCTAATAAAGAATAACTTTCCTTAATAACTCTATCTAAACCTGATTCTTTCAATCCCAGTGCTTCTAGCATTTCTTTTTTATCATTTTCTTCTAATCCTGTTAACTCTTCTTCAATCTTCGCACAAAGTGGAATAGCTATAGTATTTTCAGACTTAGCATATTCTTTTACTTTTATAATGTTTTCATCATTTTCTACATTATTTAATTGTTCTTCTGAAACATTACATATATATATAATGGGTTTAGCTGTGAGAAACATTATCTCTTTTAGAATTTCTTTTTCATCTTCATTAAATTCCATTGTTCTAACTGGTTTTTCATCTTCTAAATGTTTTTTTATTCTCTCTAGACAATCTATTTCTATCTGATACTTTTTATCTGCTTTTAACATTTTCTTTGATTTATCTAATCGTTTATCTACTGTTTCTATATCTGCAAATATTAATTCTAAATTTATAGTTTCTATATCTCTTAATGGATCTATACTTCCATCAACATGCACAATATTAGGATTTTCAAAGCATCTTACAACTTGTGCAATTGCATCTACTTCTCTTATATGTGCTAAAAACTTATTTCCTAAACCTTCTCCCTTGCTTGCACCTTTTACTAATCCTGCAATATCCACAAACTCAACAATTGCATGTGTTGTTTTTTGCGCATTGTACATTTTTGTTAAAACATCTAATCTTTCATCTGGTACAGGAACAACACCTACATTTGGCTCAATTGTACAAAAAGGATAATTTGCGCATTCAGCTCCTGCATTTGTTATACTATTAAACATTGTACTTTTTCCTACATTTGGAAGTCCTACTATTCCTATTTTCATTTATTTCTCCTTATCTCAATAATATATTTTGCTTTTAACTTTTAATTTGAATTTTCCCTATAAAATAAGTCGCTTACTAAAATAAACCGAGTCAAGATGTGTTTTTACAACACTTATTATAAACTATATAATTTTTTAATATTATTGTTTCAATAAACTGTATATACATTTTAGCATAACTTTTATAAAAAGTATACTCCCTAAAATCGAAAATTTATAAAAGACTTTATTAACTTTCATATATTATATTTTTCTATCTTGTTTAAAGTGTTTTGAACCTATAACTCCACTATTTAATTATAGATTATTTATTGTTTTTTTACTATACTTATATTTAATTTGTAATATTACTGAAATATTCTGTAATTTTTAACTGTCTCACAGAAATACTATATATAATTTTAATATAAATATTAAAACCTTTGGAAATTTCTGTAAAAACATTAATTAAAAAATATCACATCAATAAATTGATGTGACGAAAATGCTATTTTGGAGCTTCCAGCCGGAATTGAACCGGCGACCTCTTGCTTACCACGCAAGTGCTCTACCTACTGAGCTATAGAAGCATTTAAATGAGGAACTTAGTCCTCATTTATTATATTTTTACTTGCTTTTTTTCTTATTCTTTGTATTGCATTATCAATAGACTTAACTGGGCTATCTAGTTTTTCTGCTATTTTAACATAGCTATCTCCGGCTGCAAATCTTGTTAATACTTGCTTTTCAAAATCACTCAAATTTTCATCTATTTTATTTCCAACTAGTTTATAATATTCTTTTTTCGTTATTGTATCTAGTGGATCTTCTGCTATTTTTGAATTAAGAAGTTCCATTAATGATACATCATCATCATTTTCATATGCAGGTGTACTAAGTGATAATGATGAATTTAGTGGCATGTGTTTTTGCCTATTTGAAGTTTTTATAGCGGTAATCAATTGTCTTTCAATACATAAATTAGCAAATGATTTGAAAGAATTCTGCTTGTCATTTTCATAGTTTTTTATAGCCTTATATAATCCTATCATTCCTTCTTGGATAATATCTTCTTTTTCTGCTCCTATTATAAAATATTTGCTTACTTTCATATTTACAAGTTCTTTATATTTATCAAATAAGCATTCTAAAGCCTCTTCATCGCCGTTCTTTGCTGAAGCTACTAACTCATTATCTGTTTTATTTATCAAGTTATCATTTGTATAATAAGCTAACTTTCTTTCTGCCATATGTTTTTTTGCCTCCGCTTTGATTTAATTTCAACTTTATTATATTAGCTGAGTCCACTAATGTCAATACTTTCAAAACATTTTTTATTTCATTTTTCTAGTATTATCGTAACTGGTCCATCATTTAATAAACTTACCTTCATATCTGCTCCAAATATGCCTTTTTTGACACTTTTTACTAATTTTTTACACTTATTTATAAAATATTCATATAATTCATTTGCCTGCTCAGGCGGAGCTGCATTTACAAAGCTTAGTCTGTTTCCTTTTTTACAATCTGCATATAGTGTAAATTGTGAAACTACTAATAATTCTCCATCAATATCTTTTATTGATAAATTCATTTTATTATTTTCATCGCAAAATACTCGCAAGTTACACATTTTTTCTGCTAAAAAGTCTACTTGTTCTTTTGTGTCTCCTTGACCAGCTCCAAATAAAACCAAAAAACCTTGTCCTATTTTACCTATTATTTCATTATCTACTTTCACTTTTGCCTCAGACACTCTTTGGATTACCAATTTCATTTATTATTCCTCCGATTTTTTTAAATTACATATTAATTATCCATTTTATATTCAATATCCTCCATAAATGGATAAAGTTCTTTTACTGTTTTTAATGTTATTATTTGATTTCTAGGATGTGGCCCTTTGCCATCAAATTTGACAATTTCTCTTGAATAACAATTTTTATTTAGTTTACTAAGTAAGTATCTCATACCCATATAAGTATAATAGATTTGATATCCATCTCTTAAATCTTTCCATAATTGTTCAAAACTATAATCTTTGTAATCCATATTTTCTCCTCTATACTTTAATAAATTGTTGTTTGTGAGAGGAAAATCCTAGGGACTGTCCCTAAAAATCACCAATTTTGGGGATTTTTGGGACTGTCCTGAATTTTCCGAACATGAAACAAATTATAATTTATTTAATCATTTCTTTAAAGTCTTGTTCTGATATTATTTTTATACCTAAATTTTCAGCTTTTGTAAGTTTACTTCCTGCTTCTTCTCCAGCTAACACATAATCTGTCTTTTTTGATACTGAACTAGAAGTTTTCCCTCCATAGCTTTCAATTATTTTACTTGCTTCATCACGTGTATATTCTTCAAGTGTTCCTGTTAATACAAAGGTCTTTGCTTCAAATCTATTATCTAAATCTTTTATTTCTTCTAATTTCATATTAACATTAACATTTTTTAATTTATTTATTAAATCTATCGTTTGCTCTTGCTTAAAAAAGTCATATATACTTTGTGCTGTAATATCTCCTACATCATCTGTTTCAATTAAATCTTCTAGAGATGCACTCATTAATCCATCAATACTCTTAAATTTCTTCGCAAGCGTTTTTGCAGATTTTGTTCCAATATGTCTTATTCCTATTGCACATATCAATCTATCTAAATCGTTATCTTTACTTTTTTCTATTGCATTTATCAAGTTTTTAGCAAATTTTTTTCCATCCTTTTTTAGGCTTTCAATGTCCTCTTGTCTTAAATAATATATATCTGCAATTGTTTCTATTAATCCATTATTATATAGTTGTTCTATTATTTTTTCTCCTAATCCTTCAATATTCATTCCTTCTTTTGAAGCAAAATGAATTATATTTCTTAAATTTCTTGCTTTGCATTCTATACCAATACATCTAACTTGTGCTTCTCCTTCTTCTCTTACTGCAGGAGCTCCACATACTGGACATGTTTTTGGCATTTTAAAATTTCTTTCTTTCCCTGTTCTTTTATCTTTTAATGCTTTTACAACTTCTGGTATAACATCTCCTGCTTTTTGTATTAAAATATGATCTCCTATTTTTAAATCTTTTTCTTTTATAAAATCCTCATTATGAAGAGTTGTTTTAGATATTTTAGATCCTGCTACGACTACTGGCTCTAATATTGCCATGGGCGTAATTACACCTGTTCTTCCAACATTACATACTATATCTTTTAAAATTGTTTCTTTTTGTTCTGGAGGATATTTATATGCAATTGCCCATTTAGGTGCTTTAAATGTTGTTCCAATTTCTTCCCTTAGGGTTAAATTATCAACTTTTATAACTGCACCATCTATTCCAAAAGGGATTTCCTCTCTTGTTTTACCTATATTCTCTACTTCACTTATTGCTTCATCTATACTATTACATAATACTTTTATTGGATTTACATTAAATCCTAGTTTTTCTAAATATATAAGTGAATCATAGTGTGATGTAAATTTTATATCATCACTTTTTTGGACATTAAAAATATATATATCCAATGGTCTTGTTTTAGTAATTGTACTATCTAATTGTCGAAGCGAACCCGCTGCTAAATTTCTAGCATTTGCAAATTTATTATCCTCATCTTGTTTTTCATTTAATTCTTCAAAATCCTTTTTAGATATGAATACTTCTCCTCTTACAATTATATCTATTTTTTCTTTTAAGGTTTTCGGTATATTTCTTATGGTTTTTAAATTATCAGTAATGTCTTCTCCAACTTGTCCATTTCCCCTTGTTGCACCTTTTATAAATTCACCATTTTTATATTCTAAAGCAACCGATAAACCATCTATTTTTGTTTCTACAACATATTTTACATTAGAATCAAATTTCTTCATTCTTTCATCAAAACTATATAATTCATCAAAAGAAAATACATCTTGCAAACTTTGAAGTGGTACAATATGCACTACTTTTTCAAATCCCTCTTTTACAGTTCCTCCTACTTTTTGCGTTAATGAATTCTTATTTATAAATTCAGGAAATTCTTTTTCCAAATTTTTAAGTTCATTCATTAGCATATCATATTCAAAGTCTGATATTTCAGGATTATCATCATCATAATACTTTTGTGCATAATATTTAGTTAGTTTATTTAATTCATCAATACGTTTTTTTGCTTTATCTCTATCCATTATGTCCTCCTAAATTCTTGAATAAAAGGGGATATATCCCCCTTTATTCCTTTTTTAATTTAGTCTTTTAATAATTGTTTTCCATTTTTAATATAATCCCAACCTGAAAAAATTGTTGCTATTACGGAAATTATCATTAATACTGTTGCCAAAATGTTTATAATTAATTCAATACCTGATAAATTTCCATTTATGAATGCTCCAAATGTATTACTTGAATTTATATTAATAAACATTAATATAATTGCTATCATTTGAGTAAATGTTTTTAATTTGCCCCAAATGCTTGCAGCTATTACTTCTCCTCCTCTTTCTACAGCTACTAGTCTATATCCTGATACTACAAATTCTCTAAATATTAATATAATTGGTATCCATGCTGGAAGATTGCCATCCTCTACCAATATAAGCATTGCAGCTAATACCAATATTTTATCAGCTAAAGGATCTGCAAATTTCCCAAATGTAGTTACTTGATTATTTTTTCTAGCTAATTTTCCATCTAAATGATCAGTATATGATGCTATTATAAATATTAAATTAATTATCAAATATGAAATAGGTATCCCTAGTAAATTACCTTTAATTCCTAGAAACGGAATTATTACCATTAAAGGTACTAATATTATCCTAAAAATTGTAAGTTTGTTTGGTAGGTTCATAAAAACACCTCTTGTCTTATTATATAAGATATACTGTAATAAAACAATATATAATTCTATCTTTTTTGTTGATTTCTTATAATCATATACATACATAATATGAAAAGGATCAGTTCTTGTACTGATCCTTTATTACTTATATTGATTATGTTTGGGAATTTTGTTCTATATCTATATTAGTATCAATTGGACATATTTGTATAAATGTATTTCCATCATTTACTGTTATTTCTTCTCCATTTTCATATTTATATACAGTTTGATCACTATGTGAAGTTTTTTCCCAAGTAATCGGAACTGCATATCCATTTGAAATGTAATATCCTTTTCCACTTCCTACATTTTCTAATTCTTGTCTTCCCTTATTTTTTCCTCCTAATGTATAATTATCTACATTGTATACAATTATATTTTTAGCTGTATACTGCTCACCAGTTTCTAAGTCAACATTTGCTTTTCCACTCATACTTCTTTTATATACTTTGTTCTCTGCATCGTATTCATAACTTGTTGTATGATAATATGAATATTTTAAAGTTAAGCCATCTGCTACTTTAGCATTTTCTTTTGTACTTAAATCTATTTCTTCTGCACTATAATTTAGCAATAAATCTTTTTCTGTGTCCCTGGTATATCCTTTATTTTCAGCTTGTTCTTTTGCCTTTTCTAAATTAACAAAACCTGTATGTTCATAATCTCTATTTAAAGTTTTATCTCTAAAGAATACTGAACCTTCTGATGCAATTCCATCTAAATCATTTATTCCTTGTCCTATTCTTGAATATGCTTGTGGGCTTCCTCCCCAATGTATATATATTGCATCATTTTCTTCTGCATAATCAATGAAATAATGTCTTGCACTTCTAACTGATCCTACTTTTTCTGGATATGTATCTTTATATAATGCCATCATTCTAGTTATTCCACCTTCTGCGATTATTTCATATACTAGATATGCATCTTGCAAACCACATTGAGGCCATGCTGCATGGTTATTGTTAATCATTACTGCATATGGTCTTGTTTTAGAATTTACATCTACTATTTTAACTTGTGGTTCATTAGTCTCTGGTACTTCTTCGGTTGCTATTTCTTCAATTTGTCCTTTATTAAAAACTTTTAAAGCCAATAGAATTCCTGCTATTACTATTAATATTGCTAAGATAATTATTAATAGTTTTACCCCACCTTTTTTTTGAGTTTTCTTTTTTACTTGTTTTGACCTTCTTCCTTCTCCCATTTACTTTTTCATTCCTTTCTTTATTTTAATATTTTTAATTTTTGAAGTATATTTTCTTCTTTTTGTCTCATAATGATTTTATCTTGCTCATCTATATGATCATATCCCATTAAATGATAAAATCCATGTACTATCATATACGATAATTCCCTTTCAAAGCTATGTGCATATTCGTTTGCTTGTTCCTTTACTCTTTCTATGGATATTACGATATCACCTAAAATATCTTGGTTTAAATCTTTTCTTTTTATCAATTCATCTTTTTCAAACATTGGAAAAGATAATACATCTGTCTCTTTGTCGATATTTCTATATTTCTTATTCATTTTTCTTATCTGTTTTGGATTAGTAAGAACTATATTGACATATAAGTTCTTATTTATTAAATCTTCCTCTTCAAAGCACTTTTCTAATACTTTTGTCAAAATACTAGTATATTCTGCATTTTTTTCTATATCTAAAAAATTTATTTCAGCTATATCCATTCTACTATACCTCTTATGCTATTTTTTTGTAACTGCCTATTGTTGTTTTATAACTATTTTTTATTTGTCTTATAGCTCCCAATTCTACTAATTTTTGTTTTATTTCTTTTATTATATTTGAATAATTATTTTTACTTTGTTTTAATTTTTTTATATCACTTTTTAGAAATAAAATCTGTTTCTGTTTTAATTGTTCATTAGTATCTTCAATTTCTTTTATTTTGCTATATTCATTCCAAAACTTTTTGTATTCTTCCCTTTCCTCTGGCCTGTCCCAATATACTTTTGTTGATAATAACCTTATATTATAATCTTCTATTAGTTCTATTAATAATTCAAATGTTCTATCTTTTCTAGCTTTACCATCTGGATTTAAAAGTAAATTTCTAGTATCTTTTATTAGTTTTATATAACATTGCTCTGCTGCAATTAAAGGTAAACTATGTGTAAATAGATATCTACTAATACCCAATAAAATCATTTTTCTTTTTATTCTATCTCTTTCATCTAATTTTCCAACTAATAAGCTTTCATATTTTCCATAATCATCAACGATATTTTTATACTCATCTTTTTTATCTAATCTTAATTTAATTGGTAAAATTTCAGATATATATGTTTCTAATGCACCGAATATTTTGTCATATATACTATCTATAGATTCTATTTTACTACTAAATGTATCTGCTAATTGTACAGAATAATTTTTTAATAATCCCTTATATAAAGAATCAATTTTTGATACATAAAATCTGTTATATTTATCTATTGTTGCTTCTTTTTTTAAATTGGTTACAGACTCATAATCTACTTTTAGCAAATATTCTTGTTTTTTATACTTATATTCCAAATATTGTTTCTCTTTTAAGCTAACAATTAAATAATATTTACTTAATGCATCTTTTTCAAAATTAGATGCAGTTCCGTTTTTTACCTTTTTATATACAGAATCCATTATATATTTATCTATAGCTTCAAGATATAAGCTATAAACATCTTCATATTTTTTTAATAAAGCTTCTTTTGTTTCTATATTATCTTCTTCTACTGCTGCTATATAATTATAATATGCTTTTATTAAATTATTTCTTTTTATTGAAATCATCATACTGTTTATACCTACTTTTGTTGGTATAAGTATTTTTGTAATAGTGCTAGTTATTTTTGAAAAAAATGTTTTATTTGTATCTAATACCCTTAGGCTCTTTTGTTCCATAATATCACCTCTTAAAATATTATTTTTTCTTTAATACCTATATTTTCAAGCACTTCATATATGACTTCAACTTCTATATAATTTTCATTTGGATATACATTAACTTGCTTGTTCAATATGTTATCCTTGTTTTCTATTTCATTTTCTAAATCGTTTTCTAATTTTTGAGTTGCAATTTCTGTAAGCTCTTCTTCCGTATATGTTTTTAATTGTTTCTCATATTCATAATTTGTTGTTTTTATAATTTCAATTGGTAAATAGAAGTTTGAAAATAGCATTAATTTTTTACTTTCATTTATTGTATCATAATTTTGAAATTTTGAAAGGGTTTTATACAAATTTATTTTAAAATTATTTAAATTTAATGTATACTTTTCTTCCGTATCTCCTGTGGGAACTTGAATTTCTTGATTTAAATAAAATTTTTCTTTTTTTGAATACCATACTTTTGCTTCAATATCAGCTGAAGAATGTACATATCTAATTCCTGTGTATTTGCCCTCTATTGATCCCGAAACTAATATATCTCCTTCTTTTACAATATCACCTACATTTACGGCTGCAGTTCCATTCTGAACATTTATTTTTGTTATGCTTGCATTTTTATTTGATACAATGTTACAATATTCATCTTCATCCATAATTTCTGGTGCTTTATCTGCTTCTTTTATTTCAACAATTGCATTTGTACCTTTCATATTAATTCCAATCCACGCAATGTCATCTCTTTGTAATCTTATTTTATTAATAACTAAATTAGTATCAATTTTATTTTTATTAGTTCCTACTTTTAATCCATTTTGATTGAGTACTTCTATTATTTCTTCTTCATCTATATTATTATTTCCTTTTATTTCTATATTCCATATAAAATTAGATGTTGCAATTAATCCTATAATTATAAGTATAAAAAATGCTAAGAAAATTTTTCTTTTTCTGTATTTATAAAGTATAAATGGTAACCCATTTTTATTTTCTATTTTAATTTTGGATTTAGTTTTCTTTGCAATTTCTTTTAATCTTTTATAATCTTTTATACTAATATTTGCATATAGAATTGTTGATTTTTTTCTTTTTATATTCCATAAAAAAATTTTCTTACTAATACATATATTTATAAATCTTTCTATAAAATAGCTTTCTACTTTTATATTAACATATCCAGTTATGTAATTTAGCCAAATTTTTAAGAACAAGTGTATTTCCCCCATTCATGAGTTTATTCCTTACCATCATCTAATATTCTATCTATATCAAAACTTTCTATTGTTCCTTTAACAGATATATCATCTTCAGTAACTTGTTCTAAGCTTAAATTGAATCCGTTTATATTAACATTTCCGATACTAGTACTTACTTTAATATAAAATTCCTCATATTCTAAAATTCCTTTATAGTTTTCTATTAACATTTCGTCAAATCCTATAATTGTTATTTTGGGTTCTTCACTAGAAATCTCCCTAGGTACCTCTAAGACTTTATTTATTTTATCTGATACTTTACTATTTCTTTTATTTTTCATTTTAAATCCTCTTTCTATATTATATAAATTGTAATTTGTTTGTGAGAGGAAAATCCTAGGGACTGTCCCTAAAAATCACCAATTTTGGGGATTTTTGGGACTGTCCTGAATTTTCCGAACATGAAACAAACAACAATTTATTTTTTAAATTCATCCAATGTTTTAAACTCATATCCCATTTCTTTTATTTCCTTTATGCACTCTTCTAATATATTTGAATTATCTACTGAATTTGCATGTAATAATATTATAGATCCATTATGAATATTAGAAATAACTTTATCTTTTCCATATGATTCTCTTCCTTGCTTATTTTCATCCCAATCGTCATATGCTAAACTCCACATTGTTGTCTTATATCCAAGATTTTTTATTAAACTTAAAGTTCTTTCACTAAATTCACCCATTGGTGGTCTAATATATTTCATTTCATAACCAAATTTTTCATATACTGCTGTATGTAAATTCATAATTTCTTCTTTTATTTTTTCATCGTCTAAATCTGGCATACTTTTATGATTTACTGTATGATTTCCTACAATATGTCCTTCTTTTATCATTCTTTCTACTAATTCTGGTTGACTATTTAAATAATGACCTGTTATAAAAAAAGCTGCTTTAACATTACTTTCTTTAAGTATATCTAACAATTTTGAAGTATAACCCGCTTCGTATCCTTCATCAAAAGTTAAGTACACAAATTTATCTTCATTATTTCCTATTGCAATTCCATCATAATTATCTAATAATTTTATATTATTACTTCCTAAATCTGGTTGTTCATGATTGTCATTTCTTTTTATTCCCCATCCTATCTTTTTGTTTGATAATATTCCTGCAGAACTTGTTGTAACTGTATTTGCATTAAAATCTGTGTTTAAACTCATTATGCTAAATGTAAATATACATACAATAGCCCCTAACAATATATATACCATCTTTTTTGTTTTCATATTATTCTCCTCCTGTTTTTACTAATATGTTTAAAAATACCTATAAATTTCAAATTTGTGTTTTTATTCTTTTTATATTGACATTATTTTCTTTTTAGATTATATTAAATATAATTCTGGAAAATTAAGGAATTTTTATTTTTTTGGAATAAATGATTATTATCATTATTTTTCTATTTAATTATATTACAGGTAGGTGGCATATATGTTAAATTTTGTTATATGTGATGATAATCCTGCTGTATTAAACCGTCTTTCAAAAATGCTAGAATCTATATTTATTAATAATGATATTGATGCAGAAATTGGTTTAAAAGCATTAAATGCATCAGACGTGATTAACTATCTTAAAACAAATAAAGTAGATGTTTTAATTCTAGATATAAATTTAAAATCTGAAATAACTGGTTGCGATATAGCAAATATGGTAAGGAAGAAAAACAAGGATGTTTATATAATTTTTACTACTGGTCATTTAGAATATGTATTAATTGCATATAAATACAAAACATTTGACTATCTACCAAAACCTATTGTAGATGAAAGATTAGAGGAAACAATTCTAAGATTAATGGATGATATTAAATTTACTCCATCAAAATTCATTAAATTAAATAATAATAAAACAATTATAAATCAGGATGAAATAAATTATATTAAAAAAGATGGTATGAAACTTGTATTTTGTACTAATACACGTACATATGAAACTTATAGCTCTTTTAACAAAATTAAAGATTGCCTACCCGACAATTTCGTAAGATGCCACAAATCATATATAGTAAATGTTAAAAATATTTCAGATATAAATTCTAATAAAAATACAATACTTTTTTCACCAAATGAGTCTTGTTCTATTGGTGCAAAATATAAAAACGAAATAATGGAGGTATTAAAAAATGGAACTTTTACAAACGATATGGACTGCATTAACAATAGAGAACGTGATGCTAATTAAAATACTTTCTATTCCTATGACTATAATAGAAATTATTGTAACAACATTACTATTTACTTCTATACTTAATATTAAGTCATCTATAAAACAAAAATTTATATATACTCTTACATTCTCTATTGTAGCTATAATCTCAATGCTATTTATTCCTACTCCTTTCAATACTTTTATTAATGTTATAGCATGCCCTATACTAGTTTACTCTATATTTAAGACTAATATATTAAAAGCAATTCTTGCTGAAATAATACCATATATTACATTTTTTATTGTATCATATATATTGATGACTGCTTTTCCTAGCAATGCAATATTAAACATTCCTATATATAAATTATGTTTCTCATTAATAATGTATTTACTTATTTATTTAATATATTTAATATCTAAAAATATAAATTTCAGCTTACTTTTAAATAATAATTTAACAAACAAGAAAAAATATTCCAATATACTTGTTTGCTTATTAATAGGTACTACAACAATTTTTATACAAGCATATATTCTTGGAATATATAAAGATGTACTCCCATTAACATTAACATTCTCTAGTTTATCAGCTTTATTAATATATTTTTTATTTTCTTTATACAGTTTATCAAGAACCAATAAGCTTGAAATAACTACTGAAAATTTAGAAGAAGAAAGATTATATAATAAAACTCTAACAATTCTTTATGATAATATAAGAGGTTTTAAGCATGACTTTAATAACATTGTACAAGCAATTGGTGGATATATATCTACTAATAATATGGAGGGTTTAAAAGATTATTATTCTGACCTAATGGATGATTGCAAAAAAGTTAATAACTTAGCATTACTTAACCCAGAATTAATTAATAATCCAGCTGTATATAGTTTGCTTACTTCTAAATACCATAAAGCTACTGATCTTGGAATTACTATAAATTTTGAAATATTTTTAGATTTAAAAACATTAAATATAAAAACATATGATTTAACTCGAATACTTGGAATACTTTTAGATAATGCAATTGAGGCATGTAGTAAATGTAATGAAAAAAATATTTGTATTACGATTCGAAAAGATAATAAATCAAACAGGCAATTATTTATAATTGAAAATACATATTCAAATAAAAATGTTGATACTGATAGAATATTTGAAAAAGGTTATACTTCTAAAATAGAAGATGACGGTAAAAATCATGGACTTGGGCTTTGGGAAGTAAGACAAATTCTAAACAAAAATAATAACTTAAACCTATTTACTACAAAAAGCAATAGATTATTTAAACAACAATTAGAAATTTATTTTTAAATTTTATAAAGAAGCTACAATTAAGTGCAGCTTCTTTTTATTCTTTTTATATAGAGTTAACTTTTATTAATTAGTCTTTTTTTATTAAAGATGCTGGCATTTTTGGTTGATGCCACATTACCCAAACAAAACATGCTGTATTTGTAGATTTTGCATATTTTTCTGCAACTTTAGCTAGTAATTTTAACATAACTATCCCTCCTTCTTTGTTTTTTCTTTATATGTAAGTTAAGTTAAGCCAAATTTGTACTTTCTTTATTTTTTATATATTCTTCATATCCATATTTATTATTTGTTAGTTTATAAACTAGTTTTGTTATTGACATCGTTTGAATTAGAGTTCCAAATATCAATAAATTTGATATTGTGGAATTTGTTATAAATATTGATATAAATAACGTTAATGTCATTGTAATATAGGATAATCCTCTTTTTAAATCTCTATCCTTTTTTCTTAATATTGGTACATTTTCTGTATCTGCAGGAGCATATAATTTAATCATGAACAAACTAAAAATCCATATTATTGCTATTAAAATATACTTTATATATATAGGTTCTAAAATAATATATTTACTCAAAAGAGCATTTCCTATATATGAAATACTTGTTGCAATTATACATCCAATATGAGTTTTTAAATGAACTCCTCCAGAAAATGTCTTATATGGCATTACAAATAATAATGCTAATATTGAAAGTTTTAATACTCCAAAACTATATGCAATTAATAGTAATACAAAAGTTTTCGGAATTTCTCCTATTACTAATTGTAGACCATAATTTATAACTTCTGCCCTTTCATCATCAACATCTGGCATTTTATTTTGAATTTTTTTTGTTAGTTTATTACATAACTTTTCTATCAAATAAAATCACCTCATCTATTTCTGTTGTAATTTTATATTTAATTTGTCATTCATTTTATTTTTCTTTATAAAACTAAAAAAATCATATATGAAAATATAAAATAAAAATTTTCATATATGATTTTTTTAGTTTTATAAAATATACATAAATTTACTTGATAGAATTTATAATTAATAAGCATTTTTCATTAGGAAAATCCAATTTATATATTAATTTTCCCATCTGCTGTAGATGCCACAAGGAAGTACCAATTTTGAATTAGTCATAGGTAATCCTATTTCTCCTGATGAAATTTTTCCAGTAAAATTCTTTAAATTTAGCTTCAATAAATTACCTAAAACTTCTGCTGATATTCCAGTAGTATATGAATTTATTAGAAAGAATAACGGATTATCACTTAAAACTTTAGTACAAATATTTATTAAGTCTGAAATATTATTTTCAAATTGCCATACTTCTCCGAGAGATTCCTCTTCCATATGATGGTGGATCCATTATTATTGCATCATATTTATTTTCTCTTCTTATTTCTCTGTTTACAAATTTTACTACATCATCAACTATATATCTAATTGGTTTATCTTGTAGTTTTGAAGATGTAACATTTTCTTTTGCCCACGATACCATTCCTTTAGAACTATCTACATGACAAACGGAGGCTCCTGCATATAAGCATGCAACTGATGCACCTCCTGTATATGCAAAAAGATTTAATACTTTAATTGGTCTTTTTGCATTTTTTATCTTGCTAATCATCCAATCCCAATTTACAGCTTGTTCTGGAAAAAGTCCAGTATGCTTAAATCCCATTAGTTTTATATTAAATGTAAGTTCTTTATATTTCACTTGCCAATTTTCTGGGAATTTTGATTTATAGATCCATCCTCCTCCACCTTTACTACTTCTTTTATATGTAGCATTTACTTTTTCCCATTGTCTAGGAAACAATTTGTCTTTCCAAATTATTTGTGGATCTGGCCTTATCAATCTTATATTCTTCCATCTTTCTAGTTTTTCTCCATTTGCCATATCTATTATTTCATAATCTTTCCAATCTTTTGCTATGTTCATTATTTTATACCTTTCTTACATATTTATTAGATAAATTGTTGTTTGTAAAATATCAATTGATTTCTAGAAAAGGTTATATTTATTTGTTTCTCAGTTACGCGATCCAGCTTTCGTTACATGAAACTGTTGTTGCTTTAGCAACTTACAGGTTCAGTAACGGAATTCGCGTTGGAAACAAATAAATAAACCTTTTCTAGAGAACACTTAATTAAATAAATTACAATTTATTTAATATTCTGAAAAAATTATATATTAAAAATATATTTGCTGTAATTAACAAACTTAAACTTACTAAAAGCATTGTTATTATCTTATGCCTCATAATAAATTCTTTTGTTCTACTATTTTTCTTTTCTGTTTTAGATACTTCATCATATCTATTTTCCCAAAATTCATCTTTTGTAATATCAATCATATTTACACACTCCTTGTCTTTATTTATTGTACATTATATTCAAGGAGTTTAATAAATATTACAAATTTTATAGGAGTTCTTTCTTGATTTTTCTTGCTAATTCGTAAGTTACACCTTTTACTTTTGATATTTCTAAAATATCAGCCTTTTTAATGCCTTCTATACTACCAAATTTTTTAATTAAATCTTGTTTCTTTTTCTCTCCTATACCTTTTATTTTATCTAATTTAGATTTAGTAGTGTCTTTATCTCTTAACTTTCTATTGTATTCAATTGCTATCCTATGAACTTCATCTTGCATATTAGTTACAAAGTTCATTAAAGTATCATTTAATTTAATTTCATTTTTATTATCATCTATTAATTTTTTTGTGTTATGCTTATTATCTTTTACCATACCAAATACTGGAATATTAACTTTATATTTATTTATTGCCCTTTTTATTGCTTTTATTTGAGTGATACCACCATCTGCAAAAATTACATCTGGTAAACTTCCAAATGCTCCTTTAGAATTTTCTATTGAATGCTTAATTCTTCTTGTTACAACTTCTTCCATACATTTAGGATCATCTTGAGTAAATACTGTTTTTATTTTAAATCTTCTTGCTAAATTCTTATTTATAACTCCGGTCTTTTGCAACACACATTCCAGCTACCATATACTCTCCTGCTATATTAGATATATCAAAGCATTCAATTTTTCTTGGTATCCTTTCAAGATTTAATACTTCTTTTAGTTTTAATAATATATCTTCTTTTTCTTTTGTTCTATTATCCAGTGTAATTTTTGCATTATTATTTGCCATTTCTATAAATCTTAATTTTTCACCCTTTTGAGGAATTTTAAATTCTATTTTTCTATCTACTTTATTAGATAATAGCTTTTCTATTAGTTCTATATCCTCAATTGTTTCTGGTATCATTATTTTATTAGGTAAATCTACTTTGTTAATATAATATTGTTTTATAAATTCAGATAGAGTTTCATTTTCTGTAAGATCATTTGAATTTTCAAAAAAATAATGCTCTCTTCCTATCATTTTGCTATTTCTTACAAAAAATATTTCTATACAAATTGATAATTCATTTTTAGCAATACCTATTACATCTATAGCCTTTTCATTTATATTAGATACTTTTTGTTTTTCTGAAATTCTTTCAATAGCAATTTTTTTATCTCTCAAAATAGCTGCTTTTTCATATTCTTGTTTATCTGCTAATTCAATAATTTCTTTATCTAATTGTTTTACAATTTCTTTAGTTTTTCCCTCTAAAAGCATTATAATTTGGTCTATCTGTTTTCTATACTCTTGCTTACTAACATAACCCATGCATGGAGCTAAGCATTTTTTTATATGATAATTCAAACATGCTCTTTTATTACTTTTAAATTTTCTACACTGTCTTATTTGAAAACGTTCTTTTATAAAATTTAACATTTCTTTTGCTGCTCCAGCATTAGCATATGGCCCAAAATATTTTGCTCCATCATTTAAGAATTTTCTTGTTATAAATACATTAGGATAATCTGATTTAACATCTATTTTTATGTATGGATATGTTTTATCATCTTTTAAAAGCACATTAAATTTAGGCATATTCTTTTTTATAAGATTACATTCTAATATTAATGCCTCTGCCTCATTATCTGTAACTATATATTCGAAATGATCAATTAGTGAGACCATTTTTTCAATTCTCGTAGTTTTATTAGTTTTATTGAAATACTGTTTTACTCTATTTTTTAATATTACTGCTTTACCTACATACAAAATATTATTATTTATATCTCTCATTATATAAACTCCAGGTTTTTCTGGAAGTTTTTTAAGTTCTTCTTTTATATTAAACATCTATATATCCTATATATGGAAGATTTCTGTATTTTTCATCAAAATCTAATCCATATCCAACAACGAATTTATCTGGTATTTGAAAACCAGTATAATCTATTTTTACTTTTTTTAATCTTCTTTCTGGCTTATCTAACAATGCACATAGTTTTATAGAATTTGGTTTTTTCGTTTTTAAGTATTCAATTAAGTATGAGAGTGTTCTTCCAGTATCTATTATGTCTTCTATAACAATTACATCTTTTCCTTGAATATCATCTTTTAAATCCAGTTTCATTTTTATTTCTCCAGAGCTCACCTTTGCGTCATTATAACTAGATACTCTTATGAATTCTAATTTTACATTTCCTTTTATTCTTTTTGCTAAGTCAACTGTAAAAAATACTGAACCTTTTAAAATGCAAATAAAAATAATTTCTTTATTCTTATATTCTTCTTCTATTTGATTAGCTATTTCATTAATTTTTTTATGAAGTTTTTCTTCATCTATTAGTGTTCTTATTTCTTGCATATATATACTCCTTTTAACAATTACTTACTTATATATTATACTATTTATATTATTCTTTTTCAAGATATATAAAGCAAAAGAGACATATGTATTTGTTGTTGAAAACAAATATATATGTCTCTTTTACTTTATAATAAGAGTAACTTAAATATTACAAGTAATATCGCTCCTGGAATTCCTAGTATTCCGTACAAATATTGATGTAAATATATTTAACCCGATATGTAGGTTAAATGCTACTCCTATCCAATTTATACATACTATCATTAATCCACCTAATAAAGAATTCAAAACTAATTTTAGTATTTTTTTTATTGGTAAAACAAGTATTTTTCCAAATAATATTATTGCTATTATACACCCTAAAAAAATAATTATAGTATTATTCATAAGCTTATCCTCCACTTTAATACTATAATTATGCTTGTATTTTTTTAATATTACTAATTAAATTGCTCTTGTTTCTTCTAGTCCTATTTGTAAATTATTAATCATATCAACTTCTATTCCTTTTTCTTTTACTTGTTTTATTAAATAATCTAATTTTGCTTTACTTGCTTTAATTTGATATGAATAATAATCAACTAATTCCTCTTCTGCTGATTCAAAATTTTTATTAGCTATAATTAATTCCCTCTTAGTATCTAAAATTGATTTTAAAAGTTCAATTTCATTTTTTACTTTCTTTTCTTTTATACGATATTGCATAAATTATTCTCCTTTATACTATCATATTTGTAGTATATTCCATTTTAAGAATAATTATGTAATTATATAATTTATTTGTATAATTTTTCTAAATTAATTTCTTTTAAATGCTCTGTACATTCATTTAAAAAATACTGATCTGTTTGGCCTGCAATATAGTCAATTATAGCTCTTTTTATATCTGTGTCGTTATCTTTTTGTTTTATAAAATTATATAAGTTCTTTTCAGATTCTGAAAGTCTATCATAACTAGAATTAAATTCTTTTACCTTATCTAAATAGAAATAGTACAATTCATAAAAAAGTTCTTGTACAATATCTTGGTGTTTATTTGCTTCATCAGATGAGTATATATTTTTATTGTTCCAATCTTTTAATTTCATTAAAGCATTAAATACTTCATCTGAAAATTCTAAGTACGGATTTCCCAAACTGTTTATAATTATATCCTTAATTAATGTATCAACTATCTTAGAATTGTTATCTCCCAACACATTTGTTATATTCTTTGGTAAATCCTCTCTTTTAATAATCCCTATTTTAATTGAGTCTTCAATATCTCTACCTACATATGCTATTATATCTGATAGTCTAACTACTGATGCTTCTAATGTCATTGGTACTATTTTTTTACTGTAATCTTTATATTGAATTGCATTTTTTAAATCTTTACTAAAATCATCTTTTGTTTTATTTTTATTGTATTTATATTTATTTATAAGTATTTCACCATTATGTGCAAGTATACCATCTAATGTTTGTAAACTTATATTCAACTTTTCTAAATTTTTTAGCACTCTAACACTTTGTGCATTATGGCAAAAATATCCTATATTTTCTTTTATGCATATATCATTTAAATACTTTTCTCCCTTATGTCCAAATGGACTATGTCCTATATCATGTCCAAGTGCAATTGCTTCAATTAAATCTTCATTTAATTTTAGACTTCTTCCAATAGTTCTTGCAATCTTTGAAACTAACTGAACATGAAGAACCCTATGTGTAATATGATCATTTTTAGTAAATGAAAATACTTGTGTCTTATCTATATATCTCGTATATCCAAGCGAATGAATAATTCTATCAATATCTCTAAAAAAAATGGGCCTTATATCTTCTTTATCCTCTTTTATCCAAATACCATCTTCTGATTTACACGCATACTTAGATAAAACAGTCTCATTTAATAGCATGTTCTCTTTAGCTTTTTCTAAAATTTTCATATATTCACCTCTGTTTAATATTATATTCAAATTTTAGTTTGTTGTAAATATAGTAAAATTAAATTTCAAATTATCTTTAGCTCAAATTTACTTTTTATTTAAGTAATAATACTTTTTTCCTTTTTTGCTTGCAAATTTTATATTTACATGTTAAAATAGAAAAAGTAAAAATTTATTTTGACTTTAAGGAGGTGCAAAACATATGCCAAATATCAAATCTGCAATCAAAAGAGTTGATGTTATTGAAAAGAAAACATTAAGGAATAATATGATTAAATCTGAATATAAAACAGCTACAAAAAAATTTGAAGCTGCTGTTCTTCAAGGAAATAAAGAAAATGCTGAAAAGCTTTTTAAAGAAGCTGTTAAAAAAATTGATGGTGCTTGTTCAAAAGGAGTTATCAAAAAAAATAGTGCATCTAGAAAAAAATCTAATTTAGCAAAAAAATTAAATACATTAGCATAAATTAATATTATAAAACAAATCTTATACGATTTGTTTTTTATTTTTAAATAAATAGATAAATTGTTGTTCCAATAATTACCTTTGATTTACTAATTTTAATATGTTACCATAAATATATAAAAATTATAATATTGGAGGTATTTAAATGATAAAAAAATTTATAGATAATGTTAAAAATATAGAAAAGGATATATTAAAAATAATGATCTCGGGATTTAGATTTTCTTTTGTAATTTGTATTATATCTTGCATAGTATCACTTTTATACATATTAAATCCTATATCCCATATATTATATGACTCAGGTATTATTTTATTTAAAACTGGATTAACATTCGCTGCTATGTTTTTTGTATGTGCATTTGCAATAGATAATATTAAGAAACAAATGGTCTAAAAGATAAAAAAAGTCTGTTTTTTACAAAAATTTCATTTTTTAATCAAAAAGTTTTGACAATTGTTAAATTTATTGTTATTATAATTTTATAAATTTAAATAAAAGGAGATTAAAAAATGGAAGAAAATAACACTTCAAATAACAATGATGTAAAAAGTTCAACAAATGGTCTTGCAATTGCTGGTTTTGTAGTTTCACTATGTTCTTTACTTATTAACTTTGGTGGAATTGTTGGATTAGTAGGAACTATTCTTTCTGCAATTGGATTATCACAAGTAAAAACTAAAGGTAAGGGTAAAGGATTAGCTATAGCAGGTATTATTATAGGTGTAATAAGTATTGTCTATGGAATTTATAGTATATTCACTTTAGTAAATATACTAAATACTAATTTATTTTAAATAATATTAAAAGCCAAAAAAATGGATGGACTTTAAAAATTTACATTGCAAATATAAATTTTTAAAGTTCATCCATTCTTTTAATTTTTAAGTTGTTATTTTTTCAATTCTTCTAAAAACATTTTATTGAGCATTTGAGGATTTGCTTTTCCTCTTGTTTCTTTCATTGCTTGCCCTACTAAAAATCCTACTGCTTTATCTTTTCCTGCTTTAAAATCTGCAACTGACTGTGGGTTTGCTTCTAATACTTTTAATACAACTTCTTTGATAGCACCTTCATCTGATATTTGAACCCATCCTTTTTCTTCTATTATTTTTTGTGGTTCTCTTGGATTTTCAAACATTTCTTGTAAAACTTTTTTTGCAATACTTGAACTAATAGTTCCTTTATCAATTAACACTACTAGATTTCCTAACTGTTCTGATGTGAATGGTATGTCTGATGGCTCTAATTCTTTTTCATTTAATTCTTTTGTTATATCTGTCATTATCCAGTTACTAACTGCTTTAGGATTGTTACATACTTTAGTTGCTCCTTCAAATAAATCAGAAAAGTATTTTGATGATATTAGTATATTGCTATCATATTCAGGAAGTTTAAATTCTTCAATATATCTTTTTTTCCTACTTTCAGGCATTTCTGGAAGACTTTTTCTAATATTTTCCTTCATCTCCTCTGATATTCTAATTGTAACTAAATCTGGATCAGGAAAATATCTATAATCTTGTGCATCTTCCTTGTCCCTCATTGAAAAAGTTTTTCCAGATACATCATCCCATCTTAATGTTTCTTGATCAATTTTTCCCCCATTTTCTAAAACTTCAATTTGTCTTTCTGCTTCATAATCTATTGCTCTTACTATTGATCTAAATGAATTCATATTTTTCATTTCTGTTCTAATTCCAAATTCTTTTTGTCCTTTTTTTCTAACAGATACATTAACATCTGCTCTTAAAGAACCTTCTTGCATTTTACAGTCTGATACTTCAATATATTCTAATATAGATTTTAATTTTTTTAAATATAAATCTACTTCTTCACTACTTCTTAAATCAGGTTCTGATACTATTTCTATTAGAGGAACGCCTGCTCTATTTAAATCAACTAAACTTCCTCTTCCATAATCATCATGATTTAATTTTCCTGCATCTTCTTCAATATGTATCCTTGTAAGTCCTATTTTTTTCTTTTCTCCATCTACTTCTATTTCTATGTAACCATGCTCACAAAGTGGCATATCATATTGTGATATTTGATATGCTTTTGGTAAATCTGGATAAAAGTAGTTCTTTCTATCGTTTTTACTTATATCTGCTATTTTACAATTTGTAGCAAGTCCTGCTTTTATTGCATACTCAACTACTTTTTCATTTAAAACTGGAAGTGTGCCAGGCATTGCCATACATACTGGACAGCAATGAGTATTTGGTTCTCCCCCAAATTCGGTAGGACAAGAACAAAATATTTTTGTTTTTGTAGATAGTTCGCTATGTACTTCCAATCCTATAACTATTTCATAATCTTCTCTTGACATGTTTTTCTCTCCTTATTTTCATTTTGTAGGGGTCGTCGCCCTCGGCGACCCGCATCATTATTTTTCGGGTGCTGTGGGCAGCGACCCCTACATATTTTTAAATTGTTTTAATTGTCACATTTTGAATTCTGGTTTTTGATTTTCTCTAAATTTTATTGCTTGTTCATATGTAAATGCTGCTCTAAGTATTGTTTCTTCATCAAAATGTTTTCCTATTAATTGCATACCAATTGGCATACCAGCTTTATCTACTCCACATGGAATTGAAATCCCTGGAAGTCCTGCAATATTAACTGTTACAGTACAAAGATCTGCTAAATACATCTCTAATGGATTATTTGATTTTGATCCTATTTCATATGCTACAGTTGGTGATGTTGGTGTTAATAGTACATCGTATTTTTTAAATAGTTTTTCAAATTCTTGTCTAATTATTGTTCTAACTTTTAGTGCTTTTTTATAATAAGCATCGTAATATCCTGATGAAAGCACATATGTACCAAGAATTATTCTTCTCTTTACTTCTGCTCCAAAGCCTTCACTTCTTGAATTTCTATATATGTCCTTTAATGAAGTGAAATTTTTAGTACGATATCCATATCTTATTCCATCAAATCTTCCTAGATTCGAACTTGCCTCTGCACAAGCAATTATATAGTAAACTGCTAAAGATTCATCTGCAATATCTAATGAACATTCTTCTATTATAGCTCCCATTTCTTCATATTTTTTTATTGCTTCTTTTACTGTTGTTTTTACTTCTTCATTTATGCCATCTCCAAAATATTCTTTTGGAACACCTATTCTTAATCCTTTTACATCTTCTTTTAAAGCTTTTGTATAATCTTTTATCTGATTATCTACAGATGTAGAATCTTTTTCATCATGGCCCGCAATTAGGTTTAAAAGCATCGCACTATCTGTTACATCCTTTGTAATTGGTCCTATTTGATCAAGTGAAGATGCAAATGCCACTAATCCATACCTTGATACCAAACCATATGTAGGTTTTAATCCAACTACACCACATAAAGAAGATGGCTGACGAATTGACCCACCTGTATCTGATCCTAATGCCCATGGTACCATGCTTGCTGCTACTGCAGCAGCAGAACCACCACTTGATCCTCCTGGTACTGTATTTAAGTTCCAAGGATTTTTTGTTTTCTTAAATGCAGAATATTCTGTTGAAGCTCCCATTGCAAACTCATCCATATTAAGTTTACCTAGATATATCATATTTTCTTTATCTAATTTATCTATAACTGTTGCATTATATGGAGCAACGAAATTCTCTAACATCTTAGAACTACATGTTGTTTTAGTTCCTTTTATACACATATTATCTTTTATTCCTATTGGAATACCTGCAAATTTTGTTTTTCTTTCTTTAATTGTTTTTACTTTTTCTAAAGCTTCTTTATCTGATATACTCACAAAAGCTTGTACATCTTTTTCTTTATCATTTATTCTATCTACATAGCTTTTCGTTATATCTTCTAAACATATTTCATTATTGTCCAACTTTTCTAATAATTCATGAACAGTCAACTCATAAAGTTCCATTAAAACTCTCCTTTCAAATTTTATTAATAAATAAATTGGTGTTTAGTGAAAAAATTTATTTTAAATAACCTTAGGAATTTTGAACATATTATCTTCTTGTTCAGGTGCATTTTGTAATAAAATATCTCTATCTCCAAATTCTTTTATTTCATCTTTTCTAAATACATTTGAATTGTTTACAGTTCCTATTGATTCTTTAATATTTTGCGTATCTACACTATTTAAAACATCTACAAAGTTCAATATATCTTGTAAGTTTTTTGCATATTCATCAATCTCATCATCCTTTATATTAAGATCTGCTAGTTTTGCAATATGCAATATTTCTTCTTTACTAACAACCATAAATCTACTTCCCTTCTTCCATAATTTAACTAATGGGTTTATTATATAATTTTTCATTTAAAAAAACAAGACATATGTCTTGTTTTTTAGTTAATATTTTAAATATATCACTTCTTTATTATTTATTAAAATAAAGAAGATATTAAAGTAGCACCTGTTAATATAATTATTAGTACAATTGCTATGGCAACTATTCCTAAAACCAAACCTGCTATTGCCATTCCCTTTGCACCTTTATTCTTTCCAATTACACCAAATATAATTGCAAGAATAGCACATGGTATTGATATATACCAAATGCAGAATAGAACAACTGATATAATTCCAAGTACCATTGAAGCAATACTTAACCCCTTGCTTTCTTGTTCTACTGTTTGTGTTGTTTTGTTTTCTTCTTCCATTTTTAATCCCCTTTCATCTTTATATTAATTTATTGATACCAAGTTGGTATTGTAAATATAGATACATCTAAAACTTCTAAGAATAAGAATAATAGAAATGTTATTGATAAACTTACTATTCCTAAAATTAATCCAGCTTTTGATAATCCTTTATTACCCTTTTTAATCCCAATAACTCCAAAAATAATTGAGATTATTGCAAATACTATAGATATTATTATAAATTCTATAGATACTATTGATAAAATACCTGTAACTAAAGAAACTATTCCAAAACCTTTTCCTGAATTATTTTGTTCCATTTATTTTCTCCTTTCCTACAGCAAATTTCTTATTATTGTATATATTATTAAAAGTATTATCCATATTATTGAATGCCACCATTTAAATATATTAATATTCTTTTTGAATAGAACATTAGTCATATATATAGCATCTAGTAATATTAAGTATATTAATAATATAAAAAATATCGGATGAATATTAAATGCTTTTATAAAATTGAAATTTGCCATCTCTATAGCAAAACTTGTACCATTACATGATGGGCAAAGTATACCGAATTTTTCTTTAAATAAACATTTAGGTATTAAAAACGTATATTCCGATTTCAAAAATAAAAATGATATTATAAGAAAAATTATAATTAATATTTGTACCAAAATTAGAGTTTTATATTGTTTTTTCATCATTTTTCACATTTTCATTATATATTATGCTCTATATCATTGTCAAATACTTTCATTAATAAATTATTGCAAATTATTTTAATTTATGTTACATTATAAAATAAGTTAATATTATTTTGTATTTTGTGATATAAAGAAAATTATACAAAGGCTTGCTCTATACATCAAAATACTAAATTTTAAAATAAATAATATTTTGTGGAGGTTTTATGTTAGATATTAAATTTGTAAGAGAAAATCCCGATTTAGTTAAAGAAAATATTAAGAAAAAATTTCAAGATAATAAATTAGAATTAGTTAATCAAGTTATTGAATTAGATAAAAAATATAGAGAATTCCAATTAGAAGGTGATAAGCTTAGAATGGAACGTAATTCTCTTAGTAAAGAAATAGGTAATTTGATGCGTGAAGGCAAAAAAGATGACGCAGAAAATATTAAATCCAAAGTAAATCAAATTAATTCTAAATTAGAAAATATAGAAAAAGAAGCTGATGAATATAGTAATAGAATTAAAGAAATTATGATGAAAATTCCAAATATGATTCACGATTCTGTTCCAATAGGAAAAAATGACACAGAAAATGTTGAAATACAAAAATATGGAAAACCTGTAATTCCAGATTATGAAATACCTTATCATACAGATATAATGGAAAAACTATCTGGTATTGATTTAGAATCGGCTCGTAGAGTAGCTGGTAACGGATTTTATTATCTTACAGGAGATATAGCAAGACTTCATTCTGCAGTTATCTCCTATGCTAGGGATTTTATGATAAATAAAGGTTTTACTTATTGCGTTCCTCCTTTTATGATTCGTAGTGATGTTGTAACAGGAGTTATGAGTTTTGAGGAAATGGATGCAATGATGTATAAAATAGAAGGCGAAGATTTGTATCTTATAGGTACAAGTGAACATTCTATGATAGGTAAATTTAAAGGTCAAATTTTACCTAAATCAGAACTTCCATATACAATGACATCATATTCTCCATGTTTCAGAAAAGAAAAAGGTGCTCATGGCATTGAAGAAAGAGGTGTATATAGAATACATCAATTTGAAAAGCAAGAGATGATTGTTGTTTGTGAGCCAGAAGATAGCTATGAATGGTATGATAAAATGTGGTCATATACAGTAGAGCTTTTTAGAAGTTTAGATATACCTGTTCGAACATTAGAATGTTGCAGTGGAGATTTAGCAGACCTAAAAGCAAAATCTTGTGATGTTGAGGCTTGGAGCCCAAGACAGAAGAAATATTTTGAAGTTGGAAGTTGCTCTAATTTAACAGATGCTCAAAGTAGACGTCTTGGAATTCGTATAAAAGGAGAAAAAGGGAACTATTTTGCACACACTTTAAATAACACAGTAGTTGCTCCTCCTCGTATGCTTATAGCATTTTTAGAAAATAATTACAATGAAGATGGAAGTATCAATGTTCCAGAAGTTTTGAGACCTTATATGGGTGGAACCTCTAAAATAGTTCCAAAAAATAATTAAATAAATTGTTGTTTGTTTCATGTTCGGAAAATTCAGGACAGTCCCAAAAATCCCCAAAATTGGTGATTTTTAGGGACAGTCCCTAGGATTTTCCTCTCACAAACAAATTACAATTTATCTAACAGAAAGGAAATTAAAATGATAGTTAAAAATCCACAATTTGAAATATCTGCTGTTAATCCGAAACAATATCCCAAATCAGGACTTCCTGAAATTGTTTTAGTTGGTAAATCTAATGTTGGTAAATCTTCTTTTATAAATACAATGATTAATAGAAAAAGCCTAGCTAGAACTAGCAGTGAACCTGGAAAAACAAGACAAATTAACTTTTACAATATTGATAATATTTTCTATTTTGTTGATTTACCAGGATATGGGTATAGCAAAATGAGTAAGCAAGAACAAATTAAAGTAGGAAATTTTGTAGAACAATATCTACAAACTAGAAAT
The DNA here is from genome assembly GCA_947623865.1 of uncultured Clostridia bacterium. Classification (GTDB taxonomy): domain Bacteria; phylum Bacillota; class Clostridia; order TANB77; family CAG-508; genus CAG-452. The sequence continues at coordinate 66,625 of CANQIC010000007.1, forward strand.
CAAATTTCCTTAATTATATTTTTAATTGATATAAGACATGATCCTACTGAAAATGATAGGCAAATGTATGATTATATAATTAACAAGTCAGGAAATCATCCATGCATAATTATAGCAAACAAATCCGATAAAATGGCACCTACTAAAGTAAATGCAAGAGTACTAGAACTACAAAATATATTAAATCCTTTAAAAGATATATCTTTTCTTCCCTTCTCTGCTGAGAAAAAAAATTATTGTGAAGATGTTTGGAAAGAAATTGAAAAATATTTATAATAATATTTAAATATATTTTACCTCTACTAAATATAAGCCATGTGCAGGAAGTGTTTTTCCAGCTTTTGTTCTATCTTTTGATTCTATAATTTCTGGTATTTCGCTTGATTTTATTTTTCCAAGCCCTACATCTACTAATGTTCCAGATATAATTCTTACCATATTATATAAAAATCCATTCCCTGTTAATTCTATAAAAATTCTATCACCTTTTTTTAAAACTTCTGCTTTATATATTGTTCTTACGCTACTTTTACTACTTGTTCCACTTGCTTTAAATGCTTTAAAATCATGTTCCCCCTCAAAATGTTTTGCTGCTTTTTTCATTTCTTCAACATCAAGTTTCGCAGGTATATGACATTCTAAATCACGATATATTGCTGTTCCTTGTTTAGAGTTATTTATTATATATCTATATGTTTTTTGTTTTGCATTGTATCTAGAATGAAATCTTTGATCTACTTCTTCTGCTTGCTTTACAACGATACTCTTTTTTAGTTTTGAATTTATAGCTATTGCAAACTTTTCAATAGGTAAATTACTATTGGTTTTGAAATTTGCAACTTGTCCAAGAGCATGCACTCCTGCGTCTGTTCTTCCTGATGCAATTAATTCTACTTCTTCCTCTGTTATTTCTTTTATTGCATTTTCTATTTCACCTTGTATATTTAATTTACTGGGCTGTTTTTGCCAACCATTAAATTTTTTTCCGTCATATTCTATTGTTAATTTTATATTTCTCATTACATTTCTCCATTTAATTTTTTTGATTTTACTATTTACATTTTGTAAAAATATGATATAATAAATTTAGAAATAGGAATCCACAAAAAGTGGTTGCCATCAGGAATTGTTTTTAGGCACATTCTCTAACGGTCAAGCAGAGAATGTGCCTTTTTATTGCTTGCTTATAACTATAGCTAAAACTATAATTAAGGCAAATGCTATAATGGTTGTAATAATCCATGCTGTTGTAAGTAATATTATTATATGTATCATTATTTGTTCTATCATTAGCATCACCTCCTTATCTTATGTATAAGGAGATGGCAACCACATTTCTGCTTCTTCCTATTTCGCTATTATTATACAAAAATTGGAAATATAAGTCAATGCTTTTTTGACAATTTAATAATTGATTATATATGAAAATCAGAAACAGTTATTTTGTTTCTGATTTTTTATTATCTGCTTTATTGTTTTTTATTTTTTCCTTTAATCTTGCTCTTTTCTTTTTTAGATTTTCATTTCCAAATCTTTTTGTTACAATATTTTTTATTAATATTTGCCTTAATGCATCTTCTTTTACATCTACTATTAATGTTCCATCTTTAGCAATTGATATCTTTCCTGTCTCCTCAGATACAACAACTACTATTGCGTCTGATTCTTGTGACATTCCAGCAGCTGATCTATGCCTTGTTCCTAATCCTTTTGATATGCTTTTATCATTAGATAATGGCAAAAGACATGCTGCTGATTTTATTTTGTTTTCACTAATTATTACTGCACCATCATGAAGTGGTGTTTTAGGATTAAATATATTTACTAATAATTGTGGAGATATTTCTGCATCCATTATTATTCCTGTATCTGCAATATCTTGAAGTTTAATATCCCTTTCTATAACTATTAATGCACCTATTTTATTTTTTGCAAGTTCTGTGCAAGCAATTACGATTTTATATATATTCTCTTTTGTTTTTGTTGCAATATCTTTATCTATTCCAAAAAACTTTGTTAATTTACTTGTACCGTAATTGCTCTAATGCTCGCCTTAATTCTGGTTGAAAAATTATAATTAAAATTATTACTCCATATGTCATAAATGATGTTAGTATATAATTTAAGATATGGAGTTCTAAAACTGAACTTAGCAAAGTAAAAATTATCAAAAAAGCTATACCTTTTATTAATTGCCATGCTCTAGTCTCTTTAACAATTTGCAATAACTTTATTGCTAAAAACAATACTATTGCTACATCTATTATTAGCATAATTATTTTAAGTGGATTATCTTTTAGCATATTTAAATAATTAATTATATCCTGACCTGTAAATTCTAAGGTCGGTGTAAATAATGTATTTTTCATTAGTGCTCCTTTTCAAAATTTAGGAGAGTTTTATACTCCTCACTCTTCATTATTATTTTTATTATACTATTGTGCCACTAAATACCAAATTAATGTAAATCCTACACTTAATACCATAAGTCCTGCTAAAACTGCTGCTACTATTCTTGTTATTAATTTTTGTTTATCTATTTTCTTTTTTGCCATTTGTGTTTCACTCCTTTAATTTCCATAGAATTATATTAACACAATAAAATTTGTTTTTCAATTAATTTTTATAAAATTAGATAAATTGTTGTTTGTGAGAGGAAAATCCTAGGGACTGTCCCTAAAAATCACGAATTTTGGGGATTTTTGGGACTGTCCTGAATTTTCCGAACATCAAACAAATTACAATTTATCGAATTAATGATTGCACACATTCCATATTTGAATTTTATGTTTATTTATGTTATAATTGCTTTGGTCAGGTTAATACACACTTTTATGAAAGGAGCTTTTTATAATGAAAAAGCACAGACCAATTAATCATGCTCATCGGAAGGCAATGATTGCCCAAAAAAAGGCAAAGGGCAAGTACTCACTACGGTATTTACGTCTTCATTACCAAAGCTTGAAGTGACTAAAGCATGCAAATTGGGATAAGAAATTATGTTTCTTATCCCAATTTTTTATTTCCTGATTTTTGCACCTAATACTTTTTCTGCATCAGAAATTATTCTATTGAATATTCTTATTACTTCATCATCTGTCAGTGTTTTTTTACTGTCACTGAATGTTAACGAATATGCTATTGATTTTTTGTCGGCTGGAACATGCTCTCCCATGTATAAATCAAATACTTCTATATTTGTAAGTAAGCTTCCTCCAGAATTTTTAATCTGTTTTTCTATTATGCTTGAGTCTAAATTTCTGTCTACTATAAATGCAACATCTTTCTTAATGCTTGGAAATTTAGATATTTCCTTATACTTCATTTTTCCTACTCTCTTAGAAAGTAATTTGCTTAAATTAATTTCCATTGTATATACGTCTTCTTTTGTCTCTTTTGGATGGACTTTTCCAAGTATTCCTACAACATCATTATTTACAGAGATTAAAGCTGTTTGACCTGGATGAAATTCTTTTGGAAGTTCTTTATTGGTTACAAAGCTATATCTTCCGTTATATCCTAAATAGTCTAGTAACTCTTCTGCCACTCCTTTTATCATATAAAAATCTACATTTTTTGTATTTCCTATTCCTTCATAGTATTTTCCAGACATAAGCACGCATAGTTTTTCTTCTTCTATATACTCATTATTTACTTTTCCAAAGCCTTTTCCTATTTCGAATATAGATACATCTTTATTATTTCTGTCTAAATTGTATTCATATATTTTTAAAAGAGATGGAGTCATACTATATCTTAATGTGTTTCTATCTTCTGTAAGTGGGTCTAATAATTTTATTGGCTCAAAAGTATCTGTTGTAAATTTTCTTAATTCCTTATCATTTATTAATATATACGACATTACTTCATTTAGTCCAAGTCCTATCATCTTGTTTCTAATCTCTCTCGCTACTTTATCGTATTTACCATTTCTTGTTGGAAGTACAGGAAGTTTTCCTTCAATGTTATCAACTCCGTAAATTCTTCCTACTTCTTCTATTAAATCTTCTTTTATTGATATATCCATTCTTCTTGTAGGTACTGTAACAGTGATTACCCTACCATTTACTGAATACCTAAATCCTAATTTTCTAAATACATTTAATGTTTCTTCATCTGGTACATTAATACCTAGAAGATTATTTATATCTTCAAATTTTATATCTATTTTCTTTTCTTGTTTATCTGCCTTGTCATAAACAACTGTACCATTTGCTATTTTTGCATCTGCATATTTTTCAAGAAGTGTGCATGCTCTTTCAATTGCCATATATGTTCTATTTGGATCTAATCCTTTTTCAAAACGATTACTTGCTTCACTTCTTACAATTTTTTTAGATGTATATCTTATCTTTACTCCATTGAATACAGCAGATTCAATTATAATATTTTTTGTATCTTCTTCTACTTCTGTTGAAAGTCCTCCCATAACACCTGCAAGGCCTATTGCTTCTTTACCATTTGTAATAACTATGTCATCTTCTGATAATGTTCTTTCGATATTATCTAATGTTGTTAATTTTTCGTTACCTTTTGCCATTCTAACTAAGATTTTTGGACCTAGTCTATCTGCATCATAGAAATGAAGTGGTTGACCTACTTCTAACATTACATAGTTACTTATATCAACTACATTGTTGATTGGTCTTATTCCACTTGCAATCAGCCTATTTTTTATAAAAGTTGGACTTTCTTTTATGCTGACATTTAATGCTTTTTTTGCTAAGAATAAATTACAATTTTCTGTATCTACTTCTACTTGAAAACTATCATTTACATCTTCTTGTATTTCACTATGTTTTAAATCTATTTCTTTAACAGGTTTATCATATATTGCTCCTAATTCGTATGCCATTCCTAAGATACTAAGTAAATCTCCTCTATTTGCTGTAAGCTCAAAATCAGCTATTTCATCATCCATTTCCATAAATTTAATTGGGTCTTCTCCTATTGGGGCATCGGCTGGAAGCTCATGTATGCCAGCTTTATCTTCCTCTTTTAAGAATTTAGATTCTAGTCCAAGTTCTGCAATAGAGCACATCATTCCATTTGATTCTTCTCCTCTAATGTTTCCTTTTTTAATCGTAATTCCACCTGGAAGTTCAGCACCGACTTCAGCTACAATTACTTTTAATCCTTTTCTTACATTTGGTGCTCCACAAACTATATTTAAAACTTCTTTTCCAATATTTACTTTGCATACATGAAGATGGTCTGAATTTGGGTGCATTTCACATTCTATCACTTCACCAATAATTAATTTTGTGGCATTAATTAATTTTTCTGCACTATCATATTCATTACCTACTCTTGTCATATCTTCTGCTAAGGTTTTTATATCTACATCTATATCAACATAGTCTTTAACAAAATTCTTACTTAACTTCAATTAGTCCACATCCTTTCTATCGAATTGATTTAAGAATCTTACATCATTTGTATAAAAATATCTTATATCTGTAATTCCATATTTAAACATTGCAAGTCTATCAAGTCCTGTTCCAAATGCAAATCCTGTGTATTTTTCTGGGTCATATCCGTTCATTTTTAATACATTTGGATGTACCATTCCTGAACCTAATATTTCTATCCACCCTGTTTGTTTACAAAGGTTACATCCTTTTCCACCACATTTAAAGCAACTAACATCTACTTCATAACTTGGCTCTGTAAATGGGAAATAACTTGGTCTAAATCTTAATTTAGAGTTTTCTCCAAGCATTTTCTTAACAAATACTTCTAATGTTCCTTTTAAATCTGCAAGACTAATATTTTTATCTATTAAAAGCCCTTCCACTTGACCAAATTGATGTGAATGTGTTGCATCATCATCTCTTCTATATGTTTTACCTGGGCAAATTACTCTAATTGGGCTCTTTTCCTCATTATCCATCATTACTCTTGCTTGAACAGCTGATGTTTGAGTTCTAAGTAGATGCTCTGGATCTACATAAAAGCTATCTTGCATATCCCTTGCTGGATGTCCTTTCGGAAGATTTAACCTTTCAAAACAGTATTCATCAGTTTCAAGTTCTGGTCCATTTACTACATCATATCCCATTGATACAAATATATTTTCTATTTCTTCTATTATTCTGTTTATTGGATGTTTACTTCCTCTTTTTATTTTTGTACTTGGAAGAGTAATATCAATTTTTTCTTTCTCTAGTTTTTCATTTAAAGCTCGCTCTTTTAACGTTTCTTCAGCCTCTTTGATTTTATTCTCTAAAACATCTCTTACTTCATTAACTAATGAACCAATAACAGGTCTTTCTTCTGGGGTTAAATCTCTCATTCCTTTTAAAAGTCCTGTTAATTCTCCTTTTTTTCCTAAGTATTTAACTCTTACATCATTTAATTCTTGAAGAGTTTTGCAGTTTTGGGTTTCTAGAAATGCACTTTCTTTAATTTTAGCAATTTGCTCTTTCATCTAATCATCCTTTCTTTACAATGTATAGGGATATACCTTATTCAATGGCATTCCTCATAGATTAAGGTATGTCCCTACTGTGAATTACTAATGTCAGTTTTTAGTCCTCTTCATTTTTCGTCCTTAGTTCTTCACTAAAAAATACGTCCTATATAATAATAGGACGTATTTTTTACGTGGTACCACCTAAATTTATTAATTAAAATAATTAACCTCATTATAGCTATAACGTTGCAAACGCTCGTGCCTACTATTATTTCAGCACAAGACCTAGAAAGTGAAATTTCAGATAAACTAGTATTAAATAGGTTTTCAGCCTATGACCTATTTTCTCTTAAATACATATTTTGCTTATCCTACTTTGCTTTTTCAAACGGTTTGTTTTCAAAATCTGTTTAATATATTATCATATTTTTTTAATTTATACAATAGTTTTTAATATTTTTGCTTAGATATTTCTAAAAAATCATTGTCAATGAAATTTGAAAATGTCCCAAAATTTTTTAAACATTAGCCCTAAAAATTTAGTTTTTTAGGGCTAAATTT